>JAITNZ010000243.1 GCA_031290205.1 Spirochaetaceae bacterium | reverse complement strand
CGAACAAGAGTGCCACGGGTACTGTCTACTTTCTACTTAATTTGACTTTTTCGACTTCACGGTTTTCTTATTCATCCTGTAACTACCCACATTTTCATTGCTGACTGAATACTAGGAGCATGGCGGCAGCGTTTGCGCGTAAGCGCGTAACGCGCGTACCTGAGAAAGCCTTCCCCCCATGCTGACACTCCGCGCCAAATGCGAGAGCGGGCTCTGGAACTCCGATGTCTGCCGCCCGCTCCTCAATGCCGCCTGATTTACCCAGAATTTGGAAGTGCACCCGAGTTGCTGCAGCAGTTCCGAATTCAACCACGAACCTCACGAACAACACGAACGGAAGGCGCAACGAATAAGAATATTGGTGGGAAACAAGGCAGAAATCATGAGAATTATACGCAATTTGTTCGTGTGGTTCGTGCCGTTCGTGGTTGATTTTCGAATTCGGAATTGCTGGAATTGCTGAAGGGGGATTGACAAAAAAATTCATTTTCTGCTAACATAAAAAAACAGTGTCCAAACCACTCACCACGCAGGGGACAGATCCTCCTCTGGCGTGCGGGCGGCACGTATTGGCGGGGCTGTCTTGGAGTTTAGGCTTTTTGTCTGGCTCCGTGGGATAGGTGGAACACGGCATTTGAAGGTTTTTTCGCCGCATGGCGCGCCCTTCGTTTTGTCTGTTTTATCTTTTTCCAAGAAATTTGTAGTGTTTTGGCGCGATTTCGAGTCTGGGGGCTTGCATAAATTTTTAATTTCTGCTAGGCTTTAAACTCAAAAATAAATTATGTGTATCCAATTGGTATTGTAAGGAGGAACACGATGGCGAAAGATAAGTTCGAGAGAAACAAAATCCACATGAACGTCGGCACGATAGGCCACGTTGACCATGGTAAAACGACTCTGTCGGCGGCTATCACCATGCACTGCGGTATGAAGTATGGTGATAAAGTAATGAAATATGACGAAATTGATAATGCGCCGGAGGAAAAAGCCCGCGGCATCACTATCAATACCCGTCACCTTGAATATCAGTCGGAAAAGAGGCACTATGCGCACATAGACTGCCCCGGACATGCCGACTATATCAAGAACATGATTACCGGAGCCGCCCAGATGGACGGCGCAATCCTCGTCGTTTCGGCGCCCGATTCGGTCATGCCCCAAACGCGGGAGCACATCATCCTCGCACGCCAGGTCGGCGTCCCGAACATGATTGTCTTCCTTAATAAGATAGACTTGCTCGACGACCCCGAACTCGTCGACCTCGTCGAAGAGGAAGTCCGCGATGTGCTAAGCGCCAACGGCTTTCCCGGCGACAAGATACCGATAATCAAGGGCGCGGCGTTCAAAGCGATGACCGAGCCGGATAATCCCGACTCGACAAAGTGTATCGACGAGCTGCTTGCCGCCATGGATACCTACTTCCCCGACCCCGTGCGCGATTCGGACAAGCCCTTCCTCATGCCGATCGAAGACGTATTCACGATTCCCGGGCGCGGCACCGTTGTTACCGGTAAAGTTGAGCGCGGCTCACTCAAGGCGATGGAAGAAGTCGAAATCGTCGGGATCAGGGCAACGAAGAAGAGCGTTGCGACGAGTCTTGAAATGTTTAACAAAATACTCGATGATGTGCAGGCGGGCGATAATGTCGGCGTGCTCCTCCGCGGTGTTGACAAGAAAGAAGTCGAGCGCGGGCAGGTTCTCGCAAAACCGGGCACGATTACGCCGCATAATAAGTTCAAGGGGCAGATATACTGCCTTTCGGCGGATGAAGGCGGGCGCAAAACGCCGTTCTTTCCGGTTAAAAAAGACGGCTCAGGCGGCTATCGTCCCCAGTTTTATTTCCGAACGACGGATATTACCGGCACGATACTCGAACTCCCCGGCGGGAAGGAAATGGTTATGCCCGGCGATAATGCGGAAATCGTAGCCGAGCTTATCCATCCGATTGCAATGGAGAAAGGCTTGCGTTTTGCTATCCGCGAAGGCGGCAAAACCGTAGCGTCCGGTCAGGTTACCGAAGTGATTGCGTAGTAAGGGTAGGGAGTAATGATGAATAAGGAGCGAATTCGCGTCCGTTTACGCGGTTTTGATGTTGAGTTAATCGACCAGAGTGCGAAATCAATAGTGAGTACCGTGAATAAGGCGGGGGCGAAAGTTACCGGTCCTATTCCGCTACCCACAAGGATTAATAAGTTTACGGTTTTGCGCTCACCTCATGTGAACAAAAAATCGCGTGAACAGTTTGAAATGCGGACGCATAAGCGCCTGATTGACATTATCGACCCTTCGTCAGAAGTAATGGATTCATTAATGAAGCTAGAACTTCCCGCCGGTGTTGATGTAGAAATAAAACAGTAGGAAGTGGAAAAATGTGGGGGCTCTTAGCCAAAAAAGTTGGAATGACGCAGGTTTTTAACGCCGAGGGGAATCTTATCCCGGTAACGGTTATCCGTATCGACGGCAACACGGTCATTGCTCAAAAAGAAACAGAAAAAGACGGATACTCTGCGCTTCTTCTTGGGGTGGATGATGTGAAGCCGTCGCGGGTGAACAAGCCCGATGCGGGGCAGTATCCCGAAGGTATTGCGCCTAAAAAGCATATAAAAGAGTTCCGCGATTTTTCGAAAGAATGTAAAGTCGGCGATGTAATCGGTGTGGAATTGTTTGAAGGGTGTCGGTACATTGATGTGACGGGGATTTCCAAAGGGAAAGGCTTCCAGGGCGTTGTCCGGCGTTACAAGTTCGGCGGCGGCAGGGCAACCCACGGGTCGAAGTTTCACCGTGAACCGGGCTCGACGGGGCAATCGACCTATCCGCACAAGACATTTAAAAATGTAAAACTGCCCGGTCGAATGGGGCGGGAGCAGATTACCACGCTCAGTTTGAAGGTTGTCCAGCTTGATAAGGAAAAGAACCTTTTGCTGGTCAACGGAGCCGTTCCCGGCGTCAATAAAGGTTTGGTCCTTGTCCGCCCGGCGGTAAAGAAGCAGAGGGCATGATGGAAGGCAAAGTCTATTCAACAAGCGGCGAAGAGCTTAGGTCGGTAACGCTCGACGACAGTATCTTCAGTCTGCCTATAAACGAGGATGTGATTTGGTATGCTATCAACAATGAGCTTGCCAACAAGCGGCTTGGAACGGCGCATACGAAGGATAGAAGCGAAGTGCACGGCTCCAACGCGAAACCTTACAAGCAGAAAGGCACGGGGCGCGCGCGGCGCGGCGATAAAAAGTCGCCACTTTTAGTGGGCGGCGGCGTTATCTTCGGTCCCCGTCATCGTGATTTTTCGTATTCGATGCCTAAAAAGGCAAAACGGCTGGCTATCAAGACGATTTTAAGCTTAAAAGCTCAGTCTGAACTGTTAAAGCTCGTCGAAGATTTTTCGATAGAGAGCGGAAAGACCAAAGATTTGGTGGCAATACTCAAAAATCTGGGAGCCAACGAGCGGACGGTGATTGTGTTGAGCAACAATATTGAGGTGGCAAAGATGATACGGCGGGCGGGAGCGAATATTCCCTACCTCACGATTCTTTCCTACTCAGCATTACGCGCTCATGATCTTTTCTATAGCCGGAATCTGCTGGTGCTCGAAGATGCGGCAAAAAAATTGAGTGAATTTTATACTGAAGTGGAGGCAAGGCAATGAATTATGAATCAATTTTGATTGAGCCTGTGCTTTCGGAAAAGACAAACACCCTGCGTGAACAGGGCAAGTATGTGTTTAAGGTCGATGCAAGGGCGAATAAACTCGATATTAAAGAGGCGGTGCGGCGGCTGTTCAGCGTGCATCCGACGGATTGCAATATATTGAATGTGGCGGGGAAGCCCAAGCGCCTGCGGTCTCGCAAGGGCTGGACGGCGACATGGAAAAAAGCGGTCGTGACGCTCCCCAAAGGCGAGAAGATCGCCATCTTCGAGGGGGTATAGGAAATGGGTATAAAAAAATATAAACCGTATACCTCAGGTATGAGGGCGTGGCAGAGCCTTGATTTTGCCGAGATTACTACCAATAAGCCGGAAAAATCCCTTACCAAGGGGATGTCAAAAAGTTCGGGGCACGACGGGAAAGGGCGAATCAGTGTGTGGCATAAAGGCGGAGGGCATAAGCAGCGCTACCGCATGATCGATTTCCGGCGTAATAAAATTGATGTGCCGGGCAAGGTTACCACGATAGAATACGACCCGAACAGAAGCGCGAATATTGCGTTGATTGTCTATGCAGACGGTGAAAAACGCTATATTATTTCGCCGAAGGGGCTCAAGGTCGGGATGACGGTGCTGAGCGGTCCGAAAGCGCCGATTGAGCCGGGGAACGCCCTGCCGCTGGAAAATATTCCGCTGGGCTTTACCGTGCATAATATTGAACTGGTGCTGGGCAAGGGCGCGCAGCTTTCCCGTTCGGCGGGAACGAGTGCGCTGATTGCCGCGAAAGAAGGCGACTATGTGACCGTTAAGCTGCCTTCCGGCGAAATGCGGATGATATTTAAGAAATGCTATGCGGTAATCGGTGTCGTCGGTAACGAAGATGCGATGAATGTGCAGATAGGCAAGGCGGGACGCAAGCGCTGGCTTGGAGTGCGTCCGACGGTTCGCGGTATGGTTATGAATCCGGTTGACCACCCGCACGGCGGCGGTGAAGGTAAGAATAAGGGTATCCACCCGGTAACGCCCTGGGGTAAGCCGACGAAAGGGTATAAGACGAGAGATAAGCATAAGCCGTCGGGTAAATTTATTGTAAGCCGCGGGAAAAAGAAATAGGGGGAG
The DNA here is from genome assembly GCA_031290205.1 of Spirochaetaceae bacterium. Taxonomy (GTDB): domain Bacteria; phylum Spirochaetota; class Spirochaetia; order Treponematales; family Breznakiellaceae; genus JAITXS01. The sequence goes on along the minus strand of JAITNZ010000243.1, from coordinate 16,339 downwards.
CGCATTGTCAAGGTCTGTTAAAAAAGGTCCTTTCATAGAGAAGGCTCTTTACAAAAAAGTATTGGAAATCGGGAAGACGACGGAACGCAGGATGATAAAAACGTATTCCCGCTGTTCGACTATCATCCCCGAGATGGTCGGCGGCACGATCTCGGTGTATAATGGTAAAACGTGGATTCCGGTGTATATCACCGAAAATCTGGTTGGGCATAAACTGGGTGAATTTTCTCCGACGAGGATTTTCAGAGGGCACAGCGGTTCGGATAAGAAGGCGGGAAAGGGTTAGGCTATGTCAAAGCAAAAGACGATGGTAAAAGAAAGCGGGTACAGGGCGGTTTCAAAATTTTTGATTGCCTCGCCCTACAAAATTAGGCCAGTTGCCGCGTTGATAAGGCGGCGTCCCTATACCGAGGTTATGCCGCTTTTGGAAAATATGCCGCATAAAGGTGCGCGCCTCCTCTGGAAGACGGTTAAATCCGCCGCTTCGAACGCGCTCAATGTGAATAAGAAGCTGGATGAAGATATGCTTTATATCAGCAAAGTGATGATTGATGATGGTCCCAGAATGAAGCGGATGTGGTGCAGGGGAAGAGGAAGGGCGGATATGTTGTTAAAAAGGCTCTGTCATATCACGGTGGTGGTGGACGAGACAGAAAAGGCGGGGGTCTAAAGTGGGACAAAAAGTAAACCCAATAGGGCTAAGGCTTGGCATTACGAAGACGTGGTTGTCGCGCTGGTATGTCGACCCTAAGGAATATGCGAACACCCTCCACGAGGACTTGAAGCTCCGTAAGTTTATCAACCTTATGCCGGAGACGAGGGGCGCCGACATTGCGGAAGTGGAGATTATCCGCCACCCGCAGCGTATCACGATCGTCGTCCATACTGCCCGTCCGGGGGTAATAATCGGCGTCAAGGGTGCGAATATCGAGACGATAGGCGCTGAATTGCAGAAACTGGTGAATAAAAAAATTCAGCTCAAGATAAAAGAAGTGCGTAATGCCGATGGCAATGCCCAGATAATCGCGCAGAATGTCGCCCGCCAGCTTTTGGCGCGCGGTTCGTTCCGCAGGACGATGAAGCAGGCGGTGAGCAACGCGATGAAAAAAGGGGAAGCGAAGGGCGTGAAGGTGCGGCTTTCCGGCAGGCTCGGCGGGGCGGAAATGTCCCGCACGGAGGAAGCAAAGGACGGGCAGGTGCCCCTCCACACGCTCCGCGCCGATATTGATTACGGCTTTACTGAAGCGCATACGACGTTTGGTTCAATCGGCGTCAAGGTCTGGGTGTTCCGCGGATATAATTATGGCAAAGAAGAAAAAGAAGACGCGGGCGCTATCGTGCGAAAACGGCGCGACCGACCGGCTCCCAAAGGAGTTAATTGATGTTAAGTCCGAAACGTGTAAAACATAGAAAGGTTCAGCGCACCAATATTCCGGGAAACGCGACGCGGTGTAATACCGTCGCGTTCGGCGAGTTTGCCTTGGTTTCGCTGGGCAGAAAGTGGATTACGAACCGCCAGATTGAGGCTGCCCGTGTTGCGATGAACAGGCACATTAAGCGCGGTGGCAAGCTCTGGATACGCATCTATCCTGATAAGCCGTATTCAAAGAAGCCGGCGGATACCCGTATGGGTAAGGGGAAGGGCGCGACGGAATACTGGGTGGCGGTTGTAAAGCCGGGCACCGTGATGTTCGAGCTTGGCGGTGTTGACAGGAAACTTGCCGAGGAAGCAATGACGCTTGCGGGGGCGAAGCTTCCCATCAAGACAAAGTTTGTATCTCGTGCCGATTTCGAGATGAGTACTTAAAGAGGCGGAAGAATGAAGAATTCGTTTAGTAACTTAACATTGCCGGAATTACGCGCAAAGAGGGCTGAGTTGGGCACAAAGTATATGGAACTGAGGTTTAATTTGGTGGTAGGGCATGTTGATAACCCCCTGCTAAAACGGACAATGCGGCACGAGATTGCCCGCCTTAACACGCTGATTCATCAGCATGAGCTTGCTGAAAAGAAAGCAGAGTAGGAGAGTAGAAATTGGCAGAGTTAAAAGTCAAAAGCCGTAAAGAGTTTGTCGGAATTGTAAAGAATAAAAAGGCAGCGGGCGAAAACGGGAAGATTATCGGAATGGACAAGACTATTGTTGTCTCGGTCGAATCTCGAAGCCTTCATCCGCTCTATAAAAAATATGTTAAACGGGTAAAGAGAATTAAGGCGCATGACGAGCAGAACGAGGCGAGAACCGGCGATAGGGTTCGAGTTGTCGAATGTCGTCCGATTAGCAAAGAAAAATGCTGGCGGCTTGTCGAGATTCTCGAGCGCGTAAAGTAGGAGACTCCGATGGTTCAGGTAGAATCGTACCTCAATGTTGCCGACAATTCGGGGGCAAGGATGGTTCAGTGTATAAAGGTGCTTGGCGGTTCAAAACGCAGATATGCGAGTATCGGTGATATTATCGTCGTCGCGGTGAAGGAGGCTATGCCTACATCTGCTATCAAGAAAGGCACGGTAGAAAAAGCCGTCGTGGTGCGGGTGCATAAAGAGTATCGCAGACCGGACGGGACCTATATTCGTTTTGATGATAATGCGTGCGTGATTATAGACGCGAACAAAAATCCGAAAGGCAAACGCATCTTCGGACCGGTAGCACGAGAATTGCGTGAACGAGACTTTATGAAGATAGTATCGCTCGCGCCGGAAGTTTTGTAAGGAGGAGTTCAAAATGGCATCGATAGCGGAACAGCATGTAATTAAGATGGACACGACATTTACCGTCGGAAATATTCTGACAATAATTGGAATGGTCGGGGCGATTATAATTTTTATTGTTTCACTTAATTCCATTTCTAGTTCCAATAGGGAAGATATACTTGAGCTTAAACAGTCTGTCAAAGAAGTGCAGGTGTCTATACAAGAGTTACAGACGACGGTTAATGCGATAGACAAAAAGACGGCGGTTCTTGAAGAACGGACGAATAGAACTCCGGTTTCGGTAAATTTTTGATAATTAAGAAGGAATAAGGGATGGCACTGGTAGCTGAACAGCAAAAGTTTAAGATAAAGAAAGACGACACGGTCGAAGTGATTGCCGGAAAAGACAAGGGCAAGCGCGGGCGGATTCTGCGGATACTCCGTAATAAGAACCGCGTTATTGTCGAAGGCGCGAATATGGTTAAAAAGGCGCAGAAACGCCGTAACCAGCAGGATCGGGGCGGTATTATCGATATTGAGGCGGCATTGCACGCATCAAATGTGCAGATTGTCTGCGGTAAATGCGGGAAACCTGTTCGTATCGGATATAAGATAGATGGTGATAAAAAAATCAGAGTGTGCAAGAAGTGCGGAGAGGCATTATAATGGCTAAAGAAAAAGCAGTGGGCGGCGAGGCAAGGAAAAGCCAGTCTGCGAAAGCGGACGTAAAGGCTACCGGGTCAAAAAAAACCGCAGATGCCGGAAAAGGCGCAGAGGCGACGGGAAACAGCGGTAAAAACACGCTTCCAGTCGGCTATGTGCCCCGGTTAAAGAAAATGTATAAAGAGAAGATTGCCGTCGAGCTCTTTAAGGAGCTTGGTTTGAAATCGCCAATGCAGATTCCACGTCTCGAAAAAATTATCGTTTCGATGGGGGTCGGCGAGGCATTATCGAACAAAAAGCTCTTGGATGCCGCCGTTGACGAATTAACGCTAATTAGCGGGCAGAAAGCGGTTAAAACGAAGGCGAAAAAGAGCATCGCGAATTTTAAGGTTCGTGAGGGGCAGGAAATTGGGACGAGGGTAACCTTGCGCGGCGCGATGATGTATGAGTTCCTCGATAGGCTCGTCAACGTAGCGCTTCCCCGCGTGAAGGATTTTCGCGGCATCAGCGGGAATGCTTTTGACGGGCACGGGAATTATGCACTCGGCATAACCGAGCAGATTATCTTCCCGGAGATTGACTTTGATAAGATCGAGCGGGTTTCCGGTTTGAATATCGTTATCGTAACAACGGCAAAGACCGATGCTGAGGCAAAAACATTCCTCACCAAGTTCGGTTTTCCGTTCAGGAAATAAGGGGGTATACGTGGCAAGAAAAGCGATGATAGTTAAGGCGCTTAGGACGCCTAAATATAAGACAAGGAAGGTGAACCGGTGCCGGATCTGCGGACGGGCACGGGGTTATCTTAGAAAATTTGAAATGTGCCGGCTCTGTTTCCGTAAACTGGCAAGCGAAGGCTTGATACCGGGCGTCACAAAATCTAGCTGGTAAGGAGGGGTGGATGAGCGTTTCTGATCCTGTAGCTGATATGCTAACAAAACTCCGGAATGCCGGAATGGCAAAGCATGAGAGGGTGGATATTCTTCCCTCAAAATTGAAACTTGAAATAGTAAAGATTCTGAAAACAGAAGGCTATATCAAGAATTTCAAGAAAAAATCTGAGGTCGGCGAAGACAGCCTTAGTGTTTTCTTAAAGTATGATGATCAGGGTTCCCCGGTGATTCATGGTATAGAAAAGATTTCGACGCCTGGACGCCGCGTGTATTCAGGCTATAAGAAGATGCCGCGTGTTTTTAACGGGTACGGCACATTGATAGTATCGACTTCGCTGGGCGTTACCACAGGCAAGAAAGCTGCGGAAAAACAGGTCGGCGGCGAAATTATCTGTAAAGTTTGGTAAGGGGTAATATATGTCGCGAATCGGCAAAATACCGGTTAAAGTGCCTGCGGGTGTTAAAGTGAACTTTGCGAACCAAATGATGACGGTGGAAGGACCCAAGGGGAAGCTTACCCAAGGTTATAGAGACGCCGTTACGTTTGACAATAAAGGTAGCGAAATCATAGTCAGCAGGATAAACGATGAGAAGCAATCGAAGGCGTATCACGGGCTCTATCGTAATTTGTTGAACAATATGGTAATCGGAGTATCTACCGGGTGGAGCCGGCTCCTTGAAGTCAACGGCGTCGGCTACCGTGCGGAGGTAAAAGATAAACTTTTGGTGATGAACCTTGGGTTTTCAAACGAGCTCTACATCGGGATTCCCGAAGGGCTTAGCGTTACCGTCGAGCAGAACGTGAAGATCACGGTGAGCGGCAGAGACAAGCAGCAGGTCGGCGAGTTTGCTTCACAAGTGCGGGGACTCCGCGCGCCGGAACCGTATAAGGGTAAGGGCATTAAGTATGCCGAAGAACATATCAGACGGAAAGTCGGTAAGTCGGGGGTTAAGTAGTCATCATGTTCAAAAAGATGTTAGAAAAAGACCGCAAGCGGTTAAAGCGAAAAGTGCATATACGAAAAACCCTTTCCGGCACGGCGGAACGTCCGAGAATGACGATCACGCGGAGTAATAAAAATCTATCCGTGCAGGTTATCGACGATACCGTGGGGAAGACCTGCGTATCCGCCTCGACCTTGGAAAAGGATTTAAGGACGATAAAGCCGACGAAAGAGGGAGCGGCGCAGCTCGGCGAACTCATCGGGAAGCGGCTTTTGGAAAAACAGATTAAGACAGTGGTATTTGACCGAAACGGCTACCTGTATCATGGCGTTGTCAAAGCGTTAGCCGATGGAACCCGCAAGGCGGGGATAGAATTTTAGGGGGCGCAATGGAATATTCAAGGGATAGAGACCGCGATAGGAATTCCGAGAAAGAAAAAGAATTCGTCGAAAAGCTTGTCAAACTGAACAGAACCTCGAAAGTAGTGAAGGGCGGACGGCGATTTTCGTTCTCCGCACTGACGGTGGTCGGCGACCGCAAAGGGAAGGTCGGCTGGGGTTTTGGAAAGGCAAACGATGTTTCGGAAGCGGTCCGTAAGAGCATGGAAAAGGCAAAGCGGAATATGATTCAGCTTCCCATTAAAAACGGCACGATTCCGCACAGCGTCCAGGCAAAGTTCAAGGCATCCTGCGTTTTGTTGAAGCCCGCCTGTTCGGGAACCGGCATTATCGCCGGCGGTCCGGTGCGGGCAATCATGGAAGCGGGGGGGATTAGCGACATTCTCTCTAAATCGCTCGGCGCTTCCTGTCAGTATAATGTGGTAAAAGCGACTTTCGAATGTATAAAGCACATGATGAGCGCCCAGAAAGTGGCGAAGGAACGAGATCGGCCAGTTGCCGAGCTCTGGGGGTAAGGAATGGCAGGCGAAGCAAAAAAAATTAAGGTCAGGCTTGTTCGAAGCACCATCGGGACGCTGCCCGCGCAGAAGGCTACCGTGCGTTCGCTGGGTCTGCGTAAGATAGGCTCGACGGCGGAACACGAGGCAAACCCCGCAATCCGGGGAATGGTGAGGAAAGTAGCCCACCTTGTCTCGGTGGAGGAGTGTTAGATGCACAGTTTTGATTTACATAGACCGGAAGGCGCGAACAAGCGCAAGCGGATTGTCGGGCGCGGGCAGGGTTCCGGGCGCGGCACGACTGCGGGTAAGGGGAATAAGGGGCAGCAGTCCCGCTCGGGCGGCAAGACCTATCTTGGTTTTGAAGGCGGTCAGATGCCGCTCTACCGCAGGCTTGCCCACCGCGGATTTTCAAATTATCCTTTTAAGGTAACGTATCAGGTGGTTAATCTTTCCGAGATAGAAACCCGCTTTGAAGCAGGCGATACGATTGATGTTCCGTCCTTAGTCGCGAAAGGTCTTGTCAAAGGTGCTGATCCGGTCAAGATTTTAGGCAATGGGGATTTAACAAAAAAAGTTGATGTCAAGATCGTGCATGTTTCGGCAAGCGCGCGGGAAAAAGTGCTGAAAGCGGGCGGAACGGTCGCCGAAGCGCCCCCTCCGCCAGAAAAGACTCGCAGCAAGAAGAAAAAGCCGACGCAAAAAACGGCGGACGCTCTCGAAAAAACAGAAACGCCGGCTGAAAACGGCGCGGGTGTAGGGAAGTAGATGACAAATCCTTTAATCGGTATACTACGGGTCAAAGAGCTTCGTGAGCGTATCTTTTTTACGCTTGCCATGCTGATAGTTTTTCGTATCGGCGCGGTGATACCGGTGCCCGGCATAAATGTTTCTGTTCTTACCACAGTCTTCGGGCAGAACGGCGATAGTGCGAATTCAATCATCAGTTATCTTAACTTTTTTGCGGGCGGCGCGTTTACAAACTTTTCGATATTCATGCTCGGCATCATGCCCTATATTTCGATGTCGATTATCATGCAGTTGCTCCTCATCGTCTTCCCCGGCTTAAAAAAACTTTCGCAGGAAGAAGGCGGCAAACGGAAGATACAGATGTATCAGCGTTACGGCACGGTCGTCGTCTGCATCATTCAATCTTTTGCTATCACTCAGTATGCACAGAGCATTACGCGCCAGCAGGGAGGGGCAGGGCTCCTCACGATGGGGATGGTGCCGTTTACCATGTTGGCGATACTCACCATCACGACGGGTACCATGTTCCTTATGTGGATGGGCGAGCAGATTACTAAGCGCGGTATCGGCAACGGTATTTCCTTGCTGATCTTTGCCGGCATTGTGGCGCGCGTCCCTCATGCGATTTGGGAACTTATCGACAGTGTGCGGCGGGGCAACCTCAACCTTGTCTTTGTTATCGTCGTCCTCTTTATGTTCGTCGCCGTAATCTGTCTTGTGGTCTTTGAACAGCAGGGGCAGCGGAAGATACCGGTGCACTATGCGAAGCGGGTAGTCGGCAGGAAGATGTATGGGGCGCAGAACACCTATATTCCGTTTAAGATAAACCCTTCGGGGGTTATTCCCGTTATTTTTGCCTCATCAATTTTGATGTTCCCTCTACAGATTGCTTCGTCAATAGGGGGGAATGTGGCGTGGCTGGGAAAGTTTGCTAACGCGCTTACCCCGCGCGGGGCGCTCTATAACATTCTTTATGTGCTGTTGATAATTTTCTTTGCTTATTTTTATACGCAGGTTTCGCTGAACCCCATCGAAATTGCTAAGAATATACGGGAAAACGGCGGGTCTATCCCCGGCATCAGAACCGAACATATCGAGAAGTATCTGACTAAAATCCTGAATCGTATCGTGCTTCCTGGGTCGCTCTATCTGGCTTTAATCGCCGTTATACCGACTATTATACAGTTTCTGTTTAATTTTCCTGCTCAGATTTCATATTTGATGGGGGGGACATCGCTGCTCATTTTGGTCGGTGTTGATTTGGATACGATGAGTCAGGTTGAAGCAATGCTGAAGATGCACCACCACGACGGGCTAACAAAGAAAGGACATCTGCGTGGTAGGAACCTGTAACATGGGTAAAAATATTTGTAGTTGAATTATATATCAGTCTGATATATAATTTCAAAATATGGAGGAAAAAAATGAAAGTCCGAACGAGTGTTAAAAAGATTTGCGATAAGTGCAAAGTGATTAAGCGAAAGGGGATTGTCCGCATTATTTGCGAAAACCCCAAACATAAACAGAGGCAGGGTTAGGAGGCAACATGGCGCGTCTTGTTGGCGTTGACTTACCGAATAAGCATATTGATATTGCTTTGACTTATATTTACGGAATCGGGCGTTCGGGCGCACTCGCTATTTGCGAAAAAGCCAAGCTCGATACAAAGCGCCGCATCAACGATCTATCGCAGGATGAACTCAATGAGTTGCGAAAAATTATCGATGCGGACTACAAGGTTGAGGGGCGTTTACGCACTGAAACCGCCCTCAACATCAAGCGGCTTATGGATATAGGCTGCTATCGAGGGTTGCGCCATCGCAAAGGGTTGCCTTTACGCGGTCAGCGGACGAGGACGAATGCCCGAACGCGAAAGGGCAAGAAGAAGACTGTAGCGGGAAAGAAGAAATCATAAGAGGAGTTAATTGAAAATATGAGCGGAGGAAACTGTGGCAGGTAATGTCAAAAAAAAGAAAGAGAAGAAGTCGGTATATGAAGGAAATGTTTACATACAGGCGACCTTTAACAACACGATTGTAACGATTACCGATTTAATGGGCAATGCAATATCGTGGGCAAGTTCCGGCGGATTAGGATTTCGAGGCGCAAAAAAGTCTACCCCTTTTGCCGCGCTGACAGTTACCGAAACGGCAGCTCAAAAGGCATTACAGTGCGGGCTTCGTGAAGTGCATGTATATGTGAAAGGTCCCGGCATGGGGCGCGAGGCGGCGATTAGGCAATTGGGTGTGCTTGGGATGAAGGTAAAGTCGATCAATGATGTTACGCCGATACCGTTCAATGGATGCAGACCGCGTAAGACACGGCGAATATAGCGGGACGGAGGAAGGAATGGCTAGATATACAGGTCCTGTGTGCAGGATATGCAGGACTGAACAAAAAAAGCTGATGCTCAAGGGCGATAGATGCAAGAGTGATCGTTGCGCGATTAATAAAAAGCGCGGCGCTCCCGGTAAGGACCCAAAGAATAGGGCGGCAAAACCCTCGGATTACCGGATTCAGCTTCGCGAAAAACAAAAGTTGCGCCGTATCTACGGGATGCTGGAAAAACAGTTTAGATTGTTTTTTGAACGCGCGCTCCGTATGTCCGGTATTACCGGCGAGAATCTCTTCGTGCTGCTTGAACAGCGCTTGGATAATGTTACGTACCGATTGCGTTTTGCAACGAGCAGGTCGCAGGCGCGCCAGCTTGTGTTGCACGGTCATGTTACCGTAAACGGTAAGCCGGTGAATGTGCCTTCGTATCAGGTAAAGTCTGGCGACGAGATTGCGATAAAAGATGCAAGCAAGAGTTTTTCTGTAATCAAAGAAGCGCTTCGGGAGTATGGTAAGTCGGGCGTGCTCCCTTGGCTCGAGCTCGACCCCGACGCGATGAAAGGAAAGTTCAATGCTGTTCCGAGACGAAGTGATATCACAGACCTCTCCGATATAAAAGAACAGATGATAGTAGAGTTTTATTCAAAATAGTGCCTTAGGGTGCCTTATGCACTTTTATACCCCGCTGGTAGTCCGAAAAATGCTTACTTGCGGGGAGGGGTGCCTCAGGGTGCCACAGGCGCTTTTCAACCGCTACTGGTAAGTGAAAACACGCTTGCGGCTGAGCGGGGGAAAAATAATAGGTGCGCCACAGGCGCATTTCAGCCTCGCTGGTAAGTAGAAAACAAGCTTACGGCGGGGTGGGAAAAAAAATAATAGAGGCGCCTCAGGCGCCCTGCTGGTAAGTGAAAATAAACTTATCTGGCGGGTAAAGAATTAAGAGGAGAGTACATGGCACGCAAGAACCTCATGAAAGGATTCAAACGTCCTAAGGGGATAACATCTTCAGTTGAGCCGGATAACTTACAATCCAATTACGGAAAGTTTGTTGCGGCTCCTTTTGAACCTGGTTTTGGGACAACGATTGGAAATACGCTTAGGCGGATTTTGCTTTCTTCAATACAGGGTTATGCGATAACGTCTGTCAAAATTACTTCGAGAGAGGGGAGCACTGTTCATCCGATTTCGAGTGAGTTTGAATTAATTCCCAATATAGCTGAGGATACACTCGAAGTGTTGAACAGCTTAAAACAAGTCCGCCTCCGGCTTCCCGATGACAAAGAGCAGGATGTCGTTGTTTATGATTTTTCCGGTAAACGGGAAATTAAAAGCGATGATTTTACCAAAAGCGGCGCTGTTGAAGTGCTTAATCCTGGGCTTCATATTATGACGCTGATGGATAATGCCGATTTGGAATTCGAAGTCCAGATTGACCTTGGACGGGGGTATATTCCCTCCGAAGTGAATGCTCAGTATATCGAAGTTATCGGCACGATTCCCATGGATGCGATTTTCACACCGGTGCGGAAGGTAAAGTATAATGTTGTTCCTACACGTGTTGGACAGCGCAGCGATTACGATAAACTTGAAATTGAGATTTGGACAGACGGCACGGTAAAGCCCGAAGACGCGCTGGCGGATGCGGCAAAGATAGCAAAAGAACATTTTTCTGTTTTTATCAATTTTGATGAGGACGACTTTATCTATGATGAAGAAAACGAAGAAGAAAATGAATCTATCAGAAGGCTGCTGAATACGCAGGTTGAAGAGCTTGAGCTTTCTGTCCGTTCGTCGAATTGTTTGAAGATTGCTAATATCAGAACGATAGGCGAACTGATTCGGAAAAGTGAAGACGATGTGAATCAAACACGGAATTTTGGCAAGAAATCTTTAATCGAAATCAAAGAACGGCTTGCCGAATGGAATTTACAGCTTGGGGTAACGAATGTAAGCGAATTGAAAAACGCTATCAGAACATACCCAAAAAAGGAAGAAGAAAGTGAAACATAGAAGAGGCTTTAATCCTCTGGAGAGGATGGCTGCACACCGTAAGGCTCTTATCCGTAATATGTCGGGGTCTTTATTTATCTATGGTCGTGTGAAGACGACGAAGTCAAAGGCTCTCGAAGTCCGCCGTCATGCTGAACGCATGATTACTCGCGCAAAGGTAGACTCAGTTTTCAATAGGCGGCTTATCTCCGCCCGCCTTTATGATGAAGGTATTGTCGCTAAATTGTTTAACGAGATAGCGCCGCGTATGGTAGATAGACCCGGCGGCTATACCAAAATAATCAAGATTGGCGAGCGCAAGGGCGATGCCGCCGAGATGGTTTTTTTGCAATTGGTTGATTACCAACTGAAAGAAAAAAAGGCGAGCGATAAGAAATCAACAAAAGCTGAAAAAGGAAAATAAATATGTCTAAAGCTCATAGAGGGAAAGGAATACGGAAATTAGTTGGTCGAGGTCGCGGCGTGTGCCCTGTTTGTAAAAGAGAAGATGTAAAAGTTCTTTATGAACAGGAAGCGGGTGAAAAGAAAATAAAGATTTGCAAGACGTGTAAAGCCGCACTTAAACATGGGAAAAAAACGATTGCCTGAAAAAAAAAATTCTTTGTAAGCGCACTCTCCTGCTTGGCGGCGTTTTTTTTCATGGCGCAAAACGGAACGTCGGATCCTACTCCCGTCGCATTCAATGGGCTTGTCCCCGAAAGTATCAGAAGACCTGAGTATATCATCAATCTCCACTATCCTCGTGATATATCAATTGGTATTTTGGGTCCCGGTGATTTTGCAATGCAGCCGTATTCCTTTGCGCGGAAGGTATTAACTGATCTGCAACAATCAAAAAAAAAATCTGAATTGCTTGAGCCTTTACCTTCGTCAACCATTGATGATATAATCAATAAGATAGAAGCGCTTGCAACAAGAAAGTTGCGGATTGGTAATGCTCTGGAAACTTCAGACGGCAGCATATCCTATCAATTCAGATTTCTTGGACGTGAAGCGGAACTTGTCGGGGCGATTTATCTGCGCGCTCAGGATAATGTCTGGAAAGTCGAAGATATTATTGCCGAAGATCCACGAAACCTTGAGGATATTTCAAAAGACGAAAATCCTTATTTGTGGCTGCCCTACGACAGATTCTATTAGGTGCCACAGGCACTTTCAGCCTTGCTTTTGGTAAGCGAGGGGCGATTCAAGCTAGAGGGCGGTGGTACGTGTGCCACAGGCGGTTTCAGCCTTTGCTTTTGGTAAGTGTGGGGCGATTCAAGCTAGAGGGCGGTGGTACAGTGTGCCACAGGCACTTCCAGCCTTTGCTTTTGGTAAGCGTGGGGCGATTCCCGCTGGAAGATGCCGGTCCGTAGGGGAGACTTCCCCCTCCTCTTCTATGAGCCTTGCCTGTGGCATGTGGAGAAAAATATTAGGATTGAATATGGATATTAATAAATCTACGATTTTATCAAATAGCAATGATGCTCGTGTTGTTGTTAATTTTACAGAAGATGATATCAAGGTGTATGCTGATTTTATACCTGAGTCGAAAGACGGCAGCCCTCTAAGCGATCAGTATATCAATATGCTCTTAGAAAAAATGTCGATACAGAGTGGGCACCTCTTTGATAATATTAAAGATGCGGTGGAGCGTTGTAATGCGACGAAGCGTCCTATAAAAGATGTGTTAATCGCAAAAGGCGAGGCGCCCGTTGACGAATCGCCTGCGTATTATGAGCTTGCTTCGACGTTGCGCGCTCCGGCGAAACCGGGATTAAGCGAAGGCGCAAAAGCTGATTACCGTGCGTGGTCGCCCTTTATTGTCGTAAAAACGAATCAGATTCTGGCTGTCCGCCATGAGGCTGTTGCCGGTGTATGCGGAAAGACTGTGCATGGTAAAGAGGTGCCCTATAGAACCATGCAGAAGAAAACTGTTGAAGCCGGAAAAAATACCACAGCGACTGAAACAAATATAATTTCCAATGTTGATGGCTTATTTCTTTTATCCGGCAATGTCTTGAATGTAGAGACGCTCTTGGTTATTCGTGGCGCTGTAGGGTATGAAACGGGCAATATTAATTTCCCCGGTGATGTTGAAATGCAGGGCGCGGTAAACGATGGGTTTAAGCTGCTTGTCGGCGGCACACTTACCGCGAAGGAAACTTTAGACGCGACGGATGTTATCGTGCAGGGAAATTTATTCGTTAAAGGCGGGATGATTGGACGGGGCAGGTCGCTGGTGAAGGTGAGCGGCGCCATTGAAGCGCGATTTATACAAGGCTGCCGTGTCGCCTGTAAAAAAAGTATTTCGGTAACGAATGATGTGGTGAACTCAACACTCTATACGATGGAGTCCCTCGTTGCAGGTGATAAGGGTATCATCATGGGCGGCGAGGTTTTTGCGTTCAATAGTGTTTGTGCGGGGCGTATTGGTAAAGAGAACAGCGCGCAAACAAAGATTCATATTGGTAACGACTGGACTATAACGCAAGATATTGAAAATAACGAGAATACGCTCCGTGTGATTGAAGCAAAACTTGAAAAGGTGCAAGTCTTTCTTGATATGCCGAATTTAAGCGAAGACAAGTTAGCAAAAGTGAGGGACATGAAGATCCGCCTTGAAAATGAACTTGCAAAATGCGTGAAGAAACAGGAAGACCTGAATAAGAGGCATATTGCGGACAACGAGGCATACCTTGAGTGTAGCGGGATCATAGCACCGGGGACGCTTATCGAGATATGCGGCATTGAATTTATCGTCAGCAGGGCGCTTACCAGAACAAGGTTAGTGCTTGATAAAGAGACAGGGCGTGTGCTGCCGCTTCCCCTCACAAAGAAATAATATGTCAAATATGGAGTTACTGGCGCCGGCAGGGAATAGTGAGGCGCTTGCCGCGGCGATAGGGGAGGGGGCTGATGCTGTTTATCTGGGCTTAAAAGATTTTAACGCACGGCTTCGTAGCGCCAATTTTGCCTATTCACAATTTGAAGGCGCCTTACGAACTGTGCATAACTTAAAACGAAAAGTCTATGTAGCGGTAAACACCATCTTTACCGAACGGGAAACCGATAGAGTATATCAGTTATTGAAGTATCTTGCCGCGCTCCGTCCTGATGGAATTATCGTGCAGGATTTCGGCATCGTCAAAATGGTGAAGGAATGTTTTCCCAGCTTAAAAATTCATTCATCAACACAGATGAATGTCGCGTCGAGCAGGGCGTGTAATGTCTTATCAAAACAGAACGTATCTCGTGTTGTGCTTGCCCGCGAACTTTCATTAGAAGAAATTAAAACCATTAGAAGTAAAACCAATGTTGAACTTGAAGTCTTTGTGCATGGCGCGCTCTGTATTAGTGCGTCGGGTCTCTGTTTATTTTCGAGTTTCCTTGGGGGGAAGTCGGCAAACAGGGGAATGTGTACACAGGCGTGCAGACGTTTATATACGGTGAATGACGAAAGCGGATATTATTTTAGCCCCTTTGATTTGCAACTCCTTGAACAGGCGCCCCAGCTTTGTGCCGCCGGAATCAACGCGATAAAAATTGAAGGGAGGATGAAGAGCGCCGAATATGTGGGCGCCGTGGTGAGGGCATATAGAAGCGTAATCGACGCGATACCATCGGGACAAGAGGCGCAAGCCATCCATGATGCTCAACAAATACTGCGTAATGATTTTGCGCGTGAAAAAACAATGTTTCATTTTATCGAGAATAACCCTTCTGTGTATCTGAACCCCGAACAGGACGGCGGGACGGGTATCAAACTGGGTGTAATAAAAAAAATAAAAAAAGTCAAAAAAGTCAACCGCCCTTTTCAAAGCGAAGGCAAGGATGAAAGTGCCTGTGGCACTGCCTGTGGCGGTCGCCCTTTTCAAAGCGAAGGCGAGAATGA
This sequence comes from Spirochaetaceae bacterium, assembly GCA_031290205.1. Classification (GTDB taxonomy): domain Bacteria; phylum Spirochaetota; class Spirochaetia; order Treponematales; family Breznakiellaceae; genus JAITXS01. The sequence continues at coordinate 1,287 of JAITNZ010000243.1, read as the reverse complement.
AAGTGCCTTAGGCACTGGCGGCTTATGCGGGCTTGTCGAATGTGGTGGGATGGTTCCGGCAGCAGGTGATTCTATTCGTTTGCATAAAGCTGACGATAGCGCGAGAAAGACGCATAAACTGGCTGTTTCAGCCTGTTTCGAGGCGGGTTTAGAGCGCACAGGCGCGGTCTGGCTCGACATCCCCGACGGGTTTGACGTGGGGGACACGGTCTATCTTGTTCAGACAAAATCATTTTCACATCGTTATGCGCCTGTTGTGCCCAAAGATTTATCGCCGTTCAAACGCCAGCCGGGGCGGGATACGGCGCCTGGGAGGATGCCGCAGATAGCAAAAAAACCAAGCTTCCCCGCAGGATTATATGTGAGCGTCGGGCATATAGAAGACTTATATATAGCGCAAGCAGTTAAACCGGTACAGATCGTCCTTAGCATCAATCAAAAAAACATTGATGCACTACTGAATACAAAAACTCCGCTGCCGTTTAAGAGCACAGAAATGATTCTTAATTTCGACCCCTTTTATAACGAAGCGCTCGACTCGAGAACCATGGAGCAGATTGAAAAACTCATCGCGCGTGGATATAAGAATTATATGGTGAATAATTTGGCGCATATATCGATCTTAGCTCCGCTGCGAAAAGAGCTTAATATTATTGCAGGTCCCTACCTCTATACGTTTAATAAATATGCCGCCGAGTTTATTAATGATATGGGTATTGATTCCATCGTGAGCCCTTTTGAAAATTCCAGACAGAATCTTGAAAAAACTTTTAGTGAAAAAGAGCGCGCTTCGATTTTTATTATCGTGTTTTCGTATCCGGCGCTCTTTCGGATTCAATCAAACTTAGGCAGCATGTATCAGTTTAAGAGTTTTAAGGATTCGAAAGATGCCGAGTTCAGGCTGATAGGCGACGGGGAAAGCACTGTGGCGCTTCCCAAAACACCTTTTGCAATTAGCGACAAGATCCCCTTCTTGCAAGCTGCCCGCTTCAATCGGTTTATCCTCGACTTTTCGCCTGAGCGTTTACAGAAAAAATTCTATAAAGAAATTATGCAATGCGCGAAGATGGCGGCGCCTGTTCCCAACGCCGTCCGCTTTAACTGGAAGAACGGGTTTTTTAGCAATGACGGCGCAAGGGCTGAAAGCGGTTCATGACGCTATTTTACATTCTAGTAGTCAATCACTATTGAAATAGTGGGTGAAATAATATAAAATATCAGCATAGTCACCAAATAGGAGGTAGTCTATGGCTGAAAAGAAATACAAAGTTACATTAACTGTTGATG
>JAITNZ010000237.1 GCA_031290205.1 Spirochaetaceae bacterium | reverse complement strand
TATTCGCAGTGGGGTTTAATACCCCGCAGCTTGCTGCGGTTAAATTATGGCAACGCTTAGAATTCATGGTAGTAAACCCCACATGTACAAAAAATTTCCTCTACCAAAAAAAATCCCCGTAGCAAGCTGCGGGGATTTTTTATTGTCTGTGTTTGTATTTGCATCACTGGGTTTTGTTGCGGCGCAAACAGCGCAGCCTTTTGATAATGTGCTTACCGAAGCGTCAAATTGGCTTAAAGCATGGGAGTTTACATTGGATGATACCGTCTTGGTGCTCCATTTTAAGGCGCCTACCCAAGCGCTTGCCGATTTTACGATTGAGCAATTAACCGGCAAACTGTCCAGTAGTCCTACGACGGCTCAAATTGTCGAAAAACGAAACCGTCCGGTCTCTCTTTCAAGCGTAAACAGCAAAGTTGCCAAAGAGCTGTCCGACACGGAAGCGGCATCCTTTGGGCAAAGTGTCGGTGCAACGATAGTTCTTACCGGCGCTTTCAGTCCGAGCGGCGCCAACTGGAAGCTAAACCTCACGGCGGTTTCTGTTGCCAAAAAGAATGTCGTCTGGTCCGATGCCTATATCATCAAACCGAATGCCGCTTTTCTAAAACTTGCGACACCGGCGGCAGCGCCCGCGCCCACCGTGCAGACCTCAGCGGCGCCCGCCCCCGTGCCTGTTGTGTCAACGCCTGTTTCAGCTCCAATTACGGCGCCCGCACCGGCGAAAAAAGACAGCGATGCCTTCAGTGTAACTAAAGACGACCTGAATACTTCAGTAAACCAAGTGCAGACATTCAAAAGATTTGGAGCATGGCTTGAAAAGAATTTTCCGAATATTACTATCTCGGAAATTCAAAATGAAAAATCATACGACAAGAGCAAACCGCATAAGCTTACTTTTTCCTGGTCGCACACAGACAAGATTGATGTCGTTACCACGATGGCAACATTCTATAAACTGCTGGCTGAACTTTCAAAAGATTCTGCCTACATTGAGGCAATCAAAGAGGACAACAAAGGGAATATGCCATCCGGCAAATTTTCTTTTTATCCGACAACATACGCAAACAAGGATGAAAGCGCTGCCTATAAAATATTCAATTCGGTACGCAAGCTAAGTTACTCTGGTTCCACTGATTACTACCCTTCTCTATACTGGGATATTGAGTTCAGTCTGATGGACCAAGCGGGAAATGTTATTGATACTTATAAGGATACGCTAAGTAGGAAACCTCCGTATGGAAAAGGAACCGCTGAAGGTTCAAAATCTTTTATTATTTCTGAGGGCGCCTATCAAAATATGGCTGGTGTTACATTAACAAAAACTGCAATGAAGCATCACTACTGATGGTGATGTTTGATGAGGAGGCTGCCCCTTATTCGGGTAGTGGACATCACACATCCAAATAGGATATAATCGGCATTATGAAAAAGTTTTTATTTATAGTTGTTGTTCTTGTTGGCTTATTTTTTGCCTTTTACACAAAAGAAAAAAATCCGTTTAGCGGCAAGTCGACTATGGCTATCGTAAGTAACGATAGTCTTTTTAAGGAATCTTTTGCAGCTTATGGTGAATTTATAGACGAGAGTAATGTTATAGAAAATTCAAAGGACGCTTTAATTGTTCAGGAAGTAGGAACCAAGTTAAGAGGCGCCGCAGAAAAATGGTTAAAAGCGGAAGGCAGCGAAGATTACTTAGCCCACTACGAATGGGAATATCACCTTGTACAAGCGGATGAAATAAATGCCTGGTGTATGCCCGGCGGTAAAATCGTTATTTATACCGGCATATTGCCTATTACAAAAAATAAGGACGGGCTTGCTACTGTTATGGGGCATGAACTCGCCCATGCGCTCTTAAATCATGGACAGCAAAGTCAAAGCGCCAATATTTTAAAACAACTTGGCGCTATAGGAGTTGCTATTCTTTCCAGCGGCGAATCGTATAATACTCAGGAAATAGCACAGACCGCATACGATGCGGGGTCCCATCTATTGGGCACATTGCCTTTTAGCCGTGCAAATGAAACCGAAGCTGATGAAATAGGTTTGGCTCTTATGACAATAGCTGGTTATAATCCCGAGGAAGCATGCGCCTTTTGGTCAAGAATGAGTGAACAAAATGATAATACTCAATTTGATTTTTTAAGCACTCACCCCTCGGACGAAAAAAGAATAAACGCATTACAAGCCGCTATTCCAAAAGCTAAAGAAATAGCGGAGCAAATGAAATGAGCCTCTTCGCGCCAAGGTATTATGATAGCGTTCCATGTGCCGCTGATGACGGTGGCACCGCCGCCACAGGCGGTTTCAACCTTGCCTTCACTTAGAAAAAAGCGGTGCCTCAGGCACATTCAGCCTTGCCTTCACTTAGAAAAAAGCGTTCATTGTTCACTGTTCACCACCCGCCAGGACAGCGGCGTGACTGTGCCGTCTTTGAGGAAGAGCGACCCGTAGCCTTCCGGCTTTTCGGAAAAGAGCACCGTCCATTCAATCTTGCGCCCCTGCAAACTCCATATCTCTTGTTCCTTTTCGGCAGGGTAAACCGCATAGTGTTTGCCGTCTTCTGTTTCGATTCCGGCGTAGGTGTGCGGCTCGTTGCCGTAGATTTTCACCATGCCGCGAATTATTTGCACACCGGAGGGGGCTGCCGTTGCCCCCCCCCCCCCCAAGGCTTGAGTATCTTTGTTGCCCATGGCACATACCCCTGTGATGGTAAATGTTGATAAAAAAATAACGGTAGCAAGCGTGGCAACAGTAGTAAGTGTAGTAAAAAATTTCATCGCTACACCACCAGTTCGTCTTCGCCGGCGCGGGCAACAACGATTTCGCCGGTGTCCTCGAGGTGGCGGATGATAGACACTATCTTCTGCTGGGCTTCTTCCACATCCTTTAAGCGCACCGGTCCCATGAACTCCATGTCTTCCTTGAGCATCTGCGCGGCGCGTTTACTCATGTTGCGGTATATCTTGTCCTGCACTTCCGAATCGACGGATTTAAGCGCCTTCGAGAGTTCCTGCGTGTCCACTTCGCGCATAACCTTCTGTATCGAGCGGTCGTCGAGCATGACAATGTCTTCGAACACGAACATTTTTTTCTTGATCTCTTCGGCAAGTTCGGGGTCTTCTTCTTCAAGCCCCTCAATAATCTGCTTCTCGGAGGAGCGGTCGACGAGGTTGAGAATTTCGACAACGCTACTGACGCCGCCGGCTGCCGTGTAGTCTTCGCTGGATAGTGTCGAAAGTTTCTTTTCGAGGACGCGCTCGACTTCGCGGAGAACTTCGGGGCTCGTTCTATCCATGATGGCGATACGGCGGGCGACTTCGCTCTGCACTTCGTGGGGGAGGCTCTGCAAAATAACCGAAGCCTTCGCCGGCTCCAAGTAGGCGAGGATGAGGGCTATCGTCTGCGGGAGCTCCTGCTGGATGAAGTTGAGGAGGTGCGCGGGGTCGGTGCGGCGGAGGTAGTCGAAGGGGCGCACCTGCAAGCTCGATGTAAGCCTGTTGATGATGTCGATTGCCTTCTGGCTGCCCAGCGATTTTTCTAAGAGCTCACGCGCATAGTCGATGCCGCCTATCGAAATAAACTGATTCGCCATCATCAGTTCCTGGAATTCAGTGAGTATCTTGTCCTTCTGTTCGGGCTCTACCGTTTCCAAACGAGCAATCTCGAATGTAAGCGTCTCTATCTCATCCTCGCGGAGGTGTTTAAAAATCTCCGACGAAAGGTCCGAGCCGATGCTCACCAAAAAAATCGCCGCCTTCTGCCTTCCGGTTAGCTCTTTAGAATCTTTTTTCTTCCCGCCTTCTTTCTCTGCCATTTTCTTTCTCCTTCATTATTTCTTATACGCTGATTATTAAGAATTTGTCCACAGATAGACACAGATTAACACAGATTTTCAATTTCAAAATTTCTTCATCTGTGTGTATCAGTGTGTATCTGTGGACGATGTATTAATTCATCAGTGGACGCCTCACTCTTCCATGAGCCATGTTCTGATGAGGTGCGAGACATCTTCGGGATGTTCGCGCGCCATAGCCATCGCCTTCTGCTGCAACTCCAAGCGGGACTGGTCCTCGACGGACATACTCACTTCCGCGCCTTCCTTGTCGGCATCGAGTAGCGCCTGCTCGCGCATAAGCTGATGCTGGCGGGCAAGCTCTTCCTCGCGCCGCCTGCGCGTCTGTTCACGCTGGCGGGATATAACTTGAAAGAGGATGAAGCCGATTATCAGCAGCACGGCGCCGACGAGGGCGGCGATAATCGTGATGCGGAGGTTCTTCTGCCGTATCATTTCGGCGTCTTCGTCGGCAAACTGAGCGCTGCGGTCAATCTGTATGTTTTGCACGCTCACCGTGTCGCCCCGCGCCGCATTGTAGCCGACCGCCGCCTGCACGAGGAGGGTTGCCTTCGAAAGGTCCTCGGCGGCAACGGGAACGTATTCACGCTCGGCTCTGCCGTCGGGCAGGATGATGGGATTGCCCTCCGCATCTTTTTTTCGCTGCCATATCCCGTCGATATTCACCGACACGCTTATCCTATCTATCGTCGGACTGCGCTCTTCCTGTATCTTTTCCTCGTTGAACACTTCGTTATGCGTCCGCGTCTCCTGACTCACTTCGCCGTAGAGGTTCGACATATCCTTGTAGGCGGGGGGGGTCTGCCCCTCGACGCCGGCGGGACCTTCGGGATTGAAGCCCGTCCCCTTCCACTTCGTCGTCGCCGTGGACTCGGAAATCGTAAGGCTGGCAACGCGCTCGGAATCGTCGTAAGCCAAGCCCGGCGTGCGCTCTTTAATCATAATCGGTTTATACTGGCTGCTCTGCACTTCCTTCTTCGACATATCCATATCGATTTTGATATTGAGGTCGCGCACGCGGTCGGTCGAAAACTGAGCCTGAAGCGCGCGAAGAACATCGGCGCGATACTTCGATTCGGTTTCGCGGACTATGCTGATTTCCTTCTTGACGCGCTCGAGTTTGTCAAAATCCTTCATGCCCTCAAAATCGTTGAGTACGAGCCCGTTCTGGTCGTTTATCGTGATGTTCTCGGGTTTTAATCCCGGGACGGCAAGCATGATGAGTTTCTGGATGCCTTCGATCTTCTTGCGGTTTTCGGTAATGTCGCTCCCCGGCTTGGGGATGAGGACGACGGATGCCGTTACGGGGTTCTGTTCGGAGGCAAAGAGGGTCTTTTCCGGCTGGACGATGACGACGTTGACATCATCAACATCGCTTAAAGACTTGATATGCTCGCTCACCATCGCGGTAACGGCGCGGCGGAGGTTGATATTCCGCTCCCAATCGGTAATCGTCCAGCGCTCGGTGTCGAAGATTGCCCAAGGGTCGGTCCCGTTGGGTATCAGATCTTCGCGGATGAGGATGGCGCGCATACGGCGGGCGGTCTCTTCGTCGGAGACGGAGACGAGCCCCAACGACGAGACATTCGCCTTCACCCCCTCGGCATTTATCCGCGTGACAATGCGGGCAAGCTCATCTTGGTTGGAAATCGGCGTGTCGATGACGGGCACGAGTCCCGGGCTTGACGAAACCGATACGAGCGAAATGACGGCGACGATTGCCGCAACCGTGATGCCAACGAGCATGAGCCGCTGGATCATCGTCCATTTTGTCCAGAGACTTTTAATCTGGTTAAAGAAATTGGTTAAAAAATCAGGCATATCCCCTCCCAAGGATTTTTTTACTTTTTTTTGCTTCACGAGAGCGTTGTTTAATTCGGAATTTTACTTTACGCTTCATGAATTTTTTCGCTTCACGAAAGCGTTGGTTAATTCTGATTTAATCAGCACACTGCTTACGTTATCAGACTAGCGCATATTTGTCAAGTCCCTCCACGATTGAGTGAGGCGACTTAAAAATGTTTGCGCGATGCTCAAGCTGAGCTGAGCCTCCGCCTGCGCGATCGTGATGTCGTGAATGTCAACGGATTCCGGACTGACGATCGCTTGCTGGGTAAGATCCGAAGCGCGGTTGTTCATCGACGACACTTTGTCTATCGCCCCCAGCATAACGTCGGAAAAGCTTGCAGGATCGCTCCGGTTCAGCCCCGCCGCCCCGACGCTGCCATCCCGCAGCACCGCCTGCGCCCCGATTTTCGCCCCCAGCTCGCTTATCGCCCCGCCATGGTCCACTCCCCCCGCAAAACCCGCGGCGCCCGCAGACGCAATATGCCGCGGATCCTTCGTAATCATAGCCAGCGGATTAAGCCGCTGCAATTCCGGTTTAATTGATAACATGTGTTTTCCTCCCTAATGATGGGGTATAGGGTATAGGGTTTTAGTTCGAATTATCAGCATATTCCAAGTAATATTCCTAATAGTTCGAATAAAAACCCCCAAACCCCAAACCCTATACCCCAAACCCCTTCCCTACGTTCTACTTCCAATATCCAGTGCTCTTAAAAACATGGTCTTCGAGCCTTCCACGACCGAGGCGTTTGCTTCGTAGGCGCGGGAGGCGGCTATCATGTCGACCATCTCGGTAACTATATCAACATTTGGCATCTCGACGTAACCCTCCCGGTCGCCGCTCTTGATCGCATCAGGATGTGTGGGGTCGTAGACGAGACGGGGCGGCGCATCATCCTTCTGGATTTCCGACACGCGCACACCTTTCCCAATGCCGTTATCCATGCCGTCGGGCAGGAACGGGCTGCGCCAGTAAGCCTGCTCGACACGAGGGCGCATTATCACGCGGCTGCGCCGGTAGGGTCCCCCCTCCGCCGTCCGTGTCGTCGACGCATTAGCTATGTTGTCCGCCACCGCATCAGAGCGAAGCCGCTCAGCGCTCATCCCCGATGACGCTATATTAATCGCATTAAATAATCCCATTTTTTTACTCCTTGATTTCTATCGTAACGCCGTACTCACCTGACGAAATTCAAATTCTTTTCTTCCCCGCGCTTTTCTATCGTAAGGCGGTACTCACCTGACGAAATTCAAAGGATGCCGACTGAGTGAGCAGCATATATTTTATCTGATTTTCGACTAAAAGCTGAAACTCATGTTCCGCGTCAACATTGTTTCCATTTGATTTTGATTGAGTTAGATAATCCAAGGTGCGCCGCGGGCGGACTTCGCGGTAATCAAGCGGCTGGTAATTCGAAAGATGGCGCGGGTCGCTCCGCGTCAGCTCCACCACCGGCGTTTGCCCTTCCGATTCAAGCGCCCGCCTAAGGCTCGACTCGAAGTTCACCTCGCTCCGCTTGAAGTTCGGCACCTCGGCATTCGCCATATTGTTCGCAATCACCTCGCGCCGCACGGTCTCGGCATCGAGCGACCGGTGAATCAAATCAACGGTCTTAGAAAAATTATT
>JAITNZ010000231.1 GCA_031290205.1 Spirochaetaceae bacterium | reverse complement strand
ACTCCCGCCCCCCAAACCCCCCCCCCCCGCTTTGTGTAAATTTTTTTTGGGGGCTAATTAATACTTGTCAAACAATTCAGGCCGGGGGGGGGGGGGGGGGCCCCCCCCCCCCCCCCAGCGGGGCGTTGCGGGGCGGCGCCCCGCAGAGGGGGTAGCGACGCAATTTTGCGGCGCGTAGGGGGAGACTTCCCCCTCCTTCTACTGGAGATTTCCATAGCGCCTACCTGATTTACCCAGAATTTGGAAGTGCACCCAGAATAGCCGGGTGCACTAGACAGTTACTAGCATTTTTTTCTAAAGTCAGTGTATAGAATTATGTGCGGGTTTTAATGGCGTCCACGACGCTTTTAGCCCCCCGTTTAATAAGAAAACGGGAGACAAGCCAGTTTAATTTTTATAGAAGGAGTGTGTTATGTGTTTTAACTATGCCGAAGTTGAAGAAGAGAAACGATTTGCTTTTTTCACGTCTTTCGGCGCCTCTGTTGATGAGGACGACGAAGACGGGTTTGACGAGGATGACGAGGAATTCGAGGACGACGACGACGATTTCGAGGACGACGACGACGATTTCGACGACGATTTCGACGACGACGATGACTTCGACGACGATGACGACGAAGAGTTTGAAGATGATGACGACCCTGATGAAGACGAGGATGATATCGAGGAATAACTGAGGAGCGCCCTTCTGGGCGCCCCTCACCCGCAGAGCGTCTATTAGGGCACGTCTAATAACTCATGCGCGGCAATCTGGGGAAGGCAATCTCGGGCAGGGCACGAGCGCATACGCGCACGCGCTCCTGCCATCCTCCTAACCGCGCGCTTTACCGAACGCCCTTCGCATAGCGAAGGCAAGGCAGAAAGCGCCTTTAAGGCGCCCCAAAATGCTCGACATAAACCCATTAGACTAGCGCTTTTGGGCTTTAATCTGCGGACAAATCCGGCACAATCTTGCCTGCCCTTAAGTTTTAGACATGCCCTGTAATGCCTCGCAGACGGGCGCTAATTCGTCGAATTTAAGAACGGCGTTGCGGTCTAGCGGCGTGGGCATGTTGTTGATAATGACGAGTTCCGCGCCGCTCCGTAGCGCCGTTTCAGGGATTCCCGCGGCGGGATGCACGGTAAGGCTCGTTCCCAGCACCAGCATCAGGTCGCAGGAGGAAGCTTCCTCGTTCGCCTCGCGCATCGCCTGCGCGGGGAGCATCTCGCCGAAAAAGGTAATCGCCGGCTTCAGGATTTTCCCACATTTGGGGCATTTCGGGAAGCCGCCTTTTTTGACGATGGCAGCCGCTTCCTCGAAGGGAACGCGGACGCCCGCGCAGTGCAGGCAGTAATGGGTCGCAGGCGAGCCGTGCACTTCGATAACACGCTTACTGCCGCCTTTCTGATGCAGAAAATCAATATTCTGCGTGATGACCGCCTTGAGCCAGCCCTTCGCTTCGAGGCGCGCAAGGCAGGTATGCACAATCGAAGCGGGATACTCATCGGCGTTGTAGATAAACTCACCCGCCGTTTTGTAGTAGTACGTCGGGTCGACCTCGAAATAATCAATGTCGAACATCTTCGAGGCATCGAACTCTTTGTAAAGCCCGTTCTTCCCGCGAAAATCCCGAATCCCCGAAAGCGTACTCACCCCCGCCCCGCTCAGCGCCACACAATGCTTCGCCGCTTTAATCTTGTCAAATAACAAAGTAATCTTTTCGTCCATGTTTTGCTCCTATTTGTAGGGTGATGGGGAATGGGTGATGGGTGATGGGGTTTTACTTCGGATTATTGCAATATTACATGAAATAAACTAATACTCCGAAGTAAAATCTTTCCCCATTCCCCATTCCCCATTCCCCATTCCCCATTCCCCATTCCCTATACCCTATACCCTATACCCTATACCCTATACCCCATTCCCTATCCTGATCATTTTCCCGTCGCTCCAGAGGCGTTCTAGTTCGTAGAAATCGCGGGCGGGCTCGGTCATCAGGTGGATGACGATGTTGCCTAAATCAATCAGGTCCCATGCATCATCACGGGCGCCTTTGCGCCTGCTGTTCAATATATCAAGCTGATGATCGCGCGCAAAATCTTTTGTTCGCCGCTTGAGCCCCGCACGGTGCGCGCCGCTCGTGACTGTTGCGATAATAAAAAAATCCGTCCACATAGCAAGAGAACGCAGGTCGAGGACGGCAACATTGCCGCCTTTATGCTCTGCTAACACGCTGCCAAGTTGCAGCGCCAGCGCTTCGTTTGTATCCGCAGACGGGCGGCGCGCCTCAGGATTTTTTGGTAAAACGTCCATTAAAATCCTTTCCGATTATCAAGGTCAGGTCGGCTTTATATTCATAGGTTTGCATATCATTCTCGCTGCCAATTTCGCTAGCGTCTGTTTTGATATTTTCACAACGTATAATATCAGCAAAAATCTGGACCTCTGCCTTTTGCCTCGTATGATCGATTATCTCTGTTTTATCATAATTACCATCCGTCGCATTGCCAATTTTTATCACATCATAGCCGAACACCCGAATAAGCTCCGCCGTCCGCCCCGCAAGACCGGCAACATTCGTGCCGTTGAGTATCTCCACCGTAATAACCCGCCCGCTGCTCGAAAACGCGCCTTCACGCGTCAGCGCCGCCAATGTCTGGCGGACAATATCTTTTACCAGACTGCCGTCGTAAAAGGGGAAAAGAAGCTGTTTGCCGGAAACTTCGCGAAAATTCCCCCCGATAGTCTGAACGGCAATTCTATCCGCATCAATTTTCGCAAACTCATCAAATAATTCTGTCCGCGTCCGCTGACTCATATTTGTCCGCAAGAGCCCGTTCAAAATCGCGGTAAGCTCAGGCTTTTTCAGAAATGAGTTTTTTTCACTCAATCGTTTTAAGAAACCGGTGAAGAACCGTTCGCGCCGCTGACGGGGCAGCTCGATATCACCTTCCTCATTTTCATACGATATATATTCGCGCATCTTATCGCCGTCAAGCACCGTCCGCCCGGCAGGGAAGAGTATCGAATCTTTGCCGTCGTAAATAGTAATCGCCTGCGGAATCGAAACAGTCACGCCGTCAAGCAAGTCAACCGTTTTTTCAAGCGTGGGCAAATCAAAAATCATAAGGTAGCTAATATCGATAGCAAGAAGATTTTCAATTTCGCTAATAAAATCATCAGGGGACTGCCCGTCATACACCGTATCAATGCGGTCAACACGGTCGATTTTTTTTAAGATACGCCCAATGTTGCCGGGAATATCAAAAACCGCCGAGCGTTTAGTCGCCGGATAGCAGAGCGTTACAAAAGTGCTGAGCGGCTTGTTGTCATGTTCAAATATGAATACGGTGCTGATAACAAGGCTGTTGTCCGTATCCGAAAACGAAGCTCGATTCCCCGAAAGCGCATAGTACGCAGCGCCGCCGGTCAACACAAGAACGATAAACACGATACAAACGAGGATCAATATGCTGAGGTCAGTATTTTTATTTCTCACACCAAGACCAGTGTAACAGAAACGGTTCATAACGTTAAGTACTCAAAAGATGGATTATGGAAAGGAGAGGAGGGAGACTTCCCGCAGTTCCCCTACTCCCTACTCCTCATGCGGTTCGTGCTTGAATTCGTAAGTGCTACGAAACTGCGGGTGCACTTCCAAATTCAGGGTAAATCAGGTAGGCGCTATGGAAATCTCCAGTATAAGGAGGGGGAAGTCTCCCCCGACGCGCCGCAAAATTGCGTCGCTACCCCCTCTGCGGGGCGCCGCCCCGCAACGCCCCGCTGGGGGGGCGAGGTGCCCCCCCAGACCCCCCGTTAGCAATTTTGGTATCACTTTAGAATTTACCCCGAAAAATAAATTGCACCCCGAAACCGCCTACAGCGCTTGTGCTTTTCGCTTGTCTGCACTACACTGGGACTATGGCAAAACTCAAGGTTGGCATTCTGTTCGGTGGGCGCTCCGCCGAGCACGAAGTTTCTCTGCAATCGGCAAAAAACATTTTCGAGGCGATTGACCGGTCGAAGTTCGAGCCCGTGTTAATCGGCATAGACAAAAGCGGTAAATGGCTCTTTGAAAATGCGGAAAGTTTTCTCCTAAACAGCGCCGACCCCAAAAAAATCAAGCTGAACCCCGAAGGCGCCCACGTAGCCATCGTGCCCCAGTCGGGCGGCGCCGTCTCTCAGCTTGAAAGTTCCGCGCAAGATGGCAAAAACGGCGAAAAATTTTCTGTCGATGTGGTGTTCCCCATCCTCCACGGACCTTTTGGCGAGGATGGCACCGTGCAGGGCTTACTCAAACTTGCCGACATTCCCTTTGTCGGCGCAAGCGTGCTCGGTTCCGCAATCGGCATGGACAAAGATGTGATGAAACGCCTCCTCCGCGAGGCGGGGCTTCCCATCGGGAAATACCGCGTGCTGCATTATTATGAGGCGCTGCCCGCATTCAAGGACATTGCCGCCGAGCTGGGGGCGCCGCTTTTCGTAAAACCGGCGAACATGGGCTCGTCCGTCGGCGTGCAAAAAATCCATAATGAAGCGGAATACGGCGCGTTCACCAAGGATGCGTTCAATTACGACACGAAGATCGTGCTGGAAGAGTTTATTGCAGGACGCGAGATTGAGTGTGCGGTACTTGGCAATGAACAGCCTGTCGCCTCGATTCCCGGTGAAGTCAAGCCGACCCATGAATTCTATTCTTACGATGCAAAATATATTGATGAAAACGGCGCCGACTTGGAAGTTCCCGCAAAACTTCCCGCTGACAAGGTTAATGAAGTGCAGGAGCTTGCTGTCAAGACCTATAAAGTCCTCTGTTGCGAGGGGCTTTCCCGCGTAGATTTTTTTCTTACACACGACGGCAAATTTTTTGTAAACGAAATCAACACGATGCCTGGTTTTACCAAAATCAGCATGTATCCAAAACTGTTCGCCGCCGCCGACATCTCGTATACCTGCCTGATTACCCGCCTTATCGAGCTTGCCATCGCTCGTTTTGAAAAAGAAAAAACGCTCAAGACCAGCTATCTTTCGTAATCCCTCTTGATATGGGGAAGGCTTTCTCAGGTACGCGGTGCACGCGCTACGTGCCGCACCTGTTGCCATGCTCCTAAGCGCGCGCTTTCTTGTTGAGCTTTACGGTAAGGCGGGAAACGGAGCACATAGCCGGGCGAATATATTTTTTCAGCTTGACAAAAAAATGCTTATTGCGTATTTTGCCACATTATAGTAGGAAGAATATCGTAAAGTTCAGTTGATAATAATTCCTGCTAATTATTTTTATAGGAGCCATATTTATGAAAAAGAACTTTGGAAAAGCGATTGCTTTAAGCGCCTTAGCTCTGATGATGTGCTGGACATCATGCAACACAAACGCGGCGCTTGATGGTTACGCTACTGTTCACGATACCATGTGGATAAGCTTGACCGGTCCGTCGCCGGACGACTCAGGGACAGCGGAGTTGATTCTCGATTTTAGTGAATCAATTGTCCGTTTGAATGACATAAGCGACCTGTCCGGGATATTCACCTTCGCATATTATAACGAGAAGAACATAAAATCGATCCAAAATATCATCGCAGAGAGCATCACTCGTGTTGAAGTCGGCGCCGGTAATATTTACAAGTTGAAAGTGAAAAATGTCCCAAAAGATGGCGGCAGAGTTGAGGTAACATTTGAAAAATCGGACGTTAAGCCGACAATGAGAATGTGGTATTTGGACGGCTCGCATGATTCCGCTCCGCCTGCGATACTCAACTTCAGTTTGCTGTCAGGCACCTCAACTACAGGATACTACGGAAGCATTCAGCAGGGAAATATCACGGTCATTATTCCTCATTCTCAATATGGAATCGGCAAGAAATGGAAACCAATAATCAAAATCAATCCTGGTAATACCATTTATCCGGCTAATGAAGTGGAGAAAGACTTTACTAACCCGATAACATACGAAGTTACGTCAGCGAGCGGTGCAAAAAAGACCTACATCGTAACTACAAGCGCAACTAAATAGCAGCCTGCAAGTTCTTATAGTATACAAACAATCTGAAGGCAAAGCGCCGAAGGGTGCACTTCCAAATTCGGGGTAAATCAGGTAGGCGCTATGGAAATCTCCAGTATAAGGAGGGGGAAGTCTCCCCCTACGCGCCGCAAAATTGCGTCGCTACCCCCTCTGCGGGGCGC
>JAITNZ010000210.1 GCA_031290205.1 Spirochaetaceae bacterium | reverse complement strand
TAGTTCGGAGCAAAATACGTTGCGCCAGCAACGCAGAGCGCGAATGTTAGAGCGGCTGTCACCGCACGGTGCGACACCAACGCTACATTGTATAGCATCACTACCTGACGCATTACAGGGCAGCTCGCCTGGCAACCTCGCAGTCTTGCGGAGCAAAACCTTTCCTCTTTCCTCCCTCCTCTTTCCTCTTTCTTTGGACAGCTCGCCTGGCAACCTCGCAGGGCTGCGGAGTAAAACCCCATCCCCCATCTTAAAATGAAACTACCCGATACCGACACCCTCAGCGCCCTTCTTCAGCGCAAAACCTACCTCGCTGAAACGCTCGAAAAAGACCCCGAACTTTCATCGACGAAAAGGAAGCATCTATGCGCCGAGCTTGACGCGCTCACGCGCACGCTCTCCTTCACCCGCCTCATCCTCGAAAAACTTCCCCCCGAACAGTTTTGTAAAATCATCACCAAGTATGATGAAATAAACGGCATCCCGCCGAGTCCGCCGGAGAGTGTTCTCCAGCGGATTGACCACGCACGCGAGACAATGCGAATGAGCAATGAGGAATGAGGAATTAGGAAAGAGGAAAGAGGAAAGTGAAGAGTTGACTGCCGTGCTAGATGATTTTGGTTTGATTTGGATACCGTGAGGTATGTTTTTGATTTGATTTGACTACCGTGCTAGATGATTTTGGTTTGATTTGGCTACCGTGAGGTATGTTTTTGGTTTGATTTGATTACCGTGCGATATTTTTTTACGTGAAGGATTTAGTTATGCCATGTAAGTTATGTCATGTAATAATACAAGTAGTAACTAACAAAAGATAATTTTTAAAAGGAGAAATTAGCAATGAAAAATGATATAACTTGGGAACACTCTGAGAGTTCGGAGCTAGACAAACAGACACAGGACAGCTCGCAAGGCGACCCGTCAGCCTTCGGAGCAAAACCTTTCCTCCTTCCTCTTTCTTTAGACAGCTCGCTTGGCAACCTAGCAGGCTTGCAAAGCAAAACCTTTCCTCTTTCCTCTTTCCTCCCTCCTCTTTCCTCTTTCTTTAGACAGCTCGTCAGGCAACCTCGCAGACTCGCAAAGCAAAATCACTGCTCTCTGCTCACTGCTCTCTATTCGTCCAAAAGCTCGCCATCACGGAACCCCGGCAACCCTCGGACAAAAACCTTCTCCCTTCTCCCTTCGTGAATCGCCCTTTTCATAGTAAAGGCGAGGGTGAAGTGCCACGAGTACGCGGCGCCTAAGTACGCTTCTGCTTTGAACGCCTATTCCATACCAAAGGCCCGGGTGAAAGGCGCCCGTGGCGCCCCGTAGGCGCAGCCCCGCAATTATGCTATCCTCACTGTGATGAAACGCCTTGTCTGCTTTATACTGTCCCTGCTTGCGTTGTGCGTCCCGCTTTGTTTCGCGCAAAGCAGGCCGGCCCTTATCAGCGCGACGTATTTAAGTTTGCGGGACGAGCCGCTCTATAAAGCGGGCTTTACGCATTTTAATTATGTCAATCCTGATGCGCCCAAGGGCGGGCGGCTCACGCTGGCCGCGATGGGCACCTACGATAATTTTCACCGCTATGCGCTTAGGGGGAGCAGCCCGGCGGGCTATCAATATTTTTATGACAGCCTGATGATACCAAGCGACGATGATGTTGATGTGCTATATCCGCTTGCCGCAAGCCGTGTTGAATATGCTTCCGATTATTCATATTTTATTTTTGAAATGAATCCCCGTGTCCAGGATTATGAAGGCTATCCGGTAACGGCGGACGATGTCGAATTTACTTTTACGACAATAATGAGCAACGGTGTGCCGCAATTCCGCGCCTATTATGACGGTGTGACGGTGCACGCCCTTGATAAAAGCCATGTGCGCGACGATATGCCGCCGGAACTTGACGGCGAGGATAATCCGCAAAGGGACGCGAACGGTAATGTTATATATAGCATCGAAAAAATGATGGGGCTTGCGACGCTTCCCGTTTTCCCCAAACGTTTTTGGGGGGAACGCAATTTTTCCGAGCCACTGCTCGTGCCGCCGGTCGGCACCGGTCCCTACCGTGTTAAAGAATATAAGATGGGGCAGAGCCTGACGTTTGAACGGGTCAAAAATTATTGGGCGGCGGATCTCCCCGTAAATAAGGGGCGCTATAATTTTGACATCATTCATTATGATTATTACCGCGACGCCAATGTTGTATTCGAAGCGTTCAAGGCCGGCGACTTTGATTTTCGTGAAGAAAATTCGGCGAAGAATTGGGCCACCCAATATACCGGCAATTGGATGGAAACACAGCATATAGTTTGTGAAGAAATTCCAAACCAGATAGCGCAGACAACTGCGGCCTTGGTATTTAATATTCAGCGTCCGGTATTTTCCGACCGCCGGGTACGCATGGCATTAAATTATTTTTTTGATTTCCAATGGATGAATAAAAATTTCTTTTATGATTCGTATACCAGAACACGATCCTATTTCCAAAACACCGTCTACGAGGCTCAAGGGCTGCCATCTCCCGATGAACTTGCCGTACTCGAACCAATTAAAAATCTCGTGCCCTCCGAAGTATTCACCACGGAATACGATCCGCCGGTAACTGACGGCACGGGGAATATCCGGCCGGGGGCGCGTGAAGCGCTGCGTATCTTAAAAGAAGCGGGTTGGGAACTAAAAGACGGAAAACTAATCGATCGTAACGGCAAACAGATGAGTTTTGAATTGTTGATATACGATGTAGCAATAGAGCGCATCGCGCTTGCGTTTTCGCGTAACCTTGAACGCTACGGCATTGACGCGCATATACGCACCGTTGATGACAGCCAATTTATCAACCGCTTGCGCGTCCGCGATTTTGATATGATATCCAGGGCCTATCCCGCGTTTCAAACGCCGTCTTCCGATTTACAGATAGTGTGGCATTCAAAACACATTGATTCCACATGGAACACTGTCGGCGTTTCTGACCCCGCAATTGATTATCTAACCACACAAATAGCGGCCAATCAACAAAACGGTGAAAAATTATTGACGCTGGGACACGCGTTTGACCGGGTGCTAACGTGGAATTATTATATCATACCGGAATGGCATCTACCGTCTTTTAGAATCGCGCATAAAGATAAATTCGGCAAACCGGACGCCAGTCCCAAATACGATATAGGGCTTGATACATGGTGGATTAAATAACTCTAACCGCTGTTCGCATAAAAATGAAAAGCCCCATAGAGATGCCCGAGCGCAGACAGCGGCTCTGCGGCAGACAACACTCTATGGGGCAACATCAGTGTATCAATCTAATACGCCCATTTTATCAGACCCGGGCGGTAGGGGGTTACCAGCGCGTCATGCCGGGGCAGTATGCGTATCGTGTGTCCCTGCAAGCCGGTATCGGTACATTCTACGCGAACCTGATACTTGCAGGTGCCGCCCTGCTTGCCGCCGCTCCGCATCTCGGCACGGCGGGCGTGGACGATAAAATTCTTGTCGGTTTTTTCACCGTAATAGAGTTCGACAAGCACCTCGTCTTCCTTGAGATCGCCTAAATCAATCTGCGCGGTAATGGTGATAAAATCGCCGCGCTGCATGATCTTTTTCGAGTTTGAATCAATCGAAACAATTCTGATGCCCTCCCAATGTTTTTTGAGCTTTTCAAAATAGCCGGCCACCGCCTTTGTTTCGGCATAATCGTCCTTCGTTACCCGGCGGTAGTTTTTTAGCGCGGGGAAATAAAATTTATTCGAATAGTCCATCAACATTCGGTGACTTGACATCGACTGGCCGATTTCACGCATACAACTCTTCATCATCTTTATCCACTCGCGGGGGAGGCCGTCCCGTCCCCGCTGGTAGAACGATGGGATGATCTCGCGCTCGAGCAAGTCGTAGAGGGCCTTGCTTTCGATGTCGTTTTGGAGGTTGACGTCGCTGTACTCCTCGCCGTGGCCGATGGCCCAGCCGACACCCGGATTGTAGGCTTCGTCCCACCAGCCGTCGAGTATCGAGCAGTTGAGGACGCCGTTCATCGACGCCTTCATGCCGGAGGTTCCCGACGCTTCCAGCGGACGGGTCGGCGTGTTGAGCCACACGTCGGAACCGGACACGAGGTAGCGGGACATCGTCATATCGTAGTTTTCGAGGAAGATGATGCGGTTTTCAACGTCATGCTCCTGGGCGAAGTGCACGATTTCGCGGATGAGTTCCTTGCCGGGTATGTCGGCGGGGTGCGCCTT
>JAITNZ010000181.1 GCA_031290205.1 Spirochaetaceae bacterium | reverse complement strand
TTCACCGGATGAACGCGACTGATGACAATGCCACCGGCTATCTGGACAGCGAAATGCGCGCCTACCTTACCGGCAATTACCTTGACGGACTAAAGCTGGCGGGGCTTCCCGAAGCCGTCCTCTGGGGACCCAAACGGGCTGTATGGAAGGGCGACGGGCAGATTGGCGCCCACGAGATTACGGACACCCTCTGGCTCCCCACAGAGCAGGAACTGTTTGGCAGTGCCGCATATTCAAACGCAAGCTACGAAACGGCTGAAAACCAGGCGCATCTTGAGTACTATGGCAGCAATGGCAATCGAGTGAAATATGATTCGGGCAATAACGCAAGCTGGTATTGGGAAGCGTCCCCCTGGTCTGCGTCTGCCGCCAATTTCTTGGGTGTCTACACCGGTGGTAATACCGTCACCAACGGTGCTAGTTCGGTTGGTGGCTGCGCCCCCGCTTTCTGTGTCCGGTAGGACACGGACGATATAGTTTCCGCCCTTTTGTGGGGCGGGGAACGGGGAACAGGTTTTTACTTTGACGTATCAGTGTTTTCCATGTAATATTCTGATAGTTCGAAGTCCAATCTTCCCCGTTCCCCGTTCCCCATCCCCCGTTCCCCATCCCCCATTCCCCGTTCCCCATTCCCTGTTCCCCGTTCCCCGTTCCCCGTTCCCTGTTCCCCGTTCCCCGTTCCCCGTTCCCCGTTCCCCGTTCCCCGTTCCCCATCCCGGGAATAAGCGGCAAGTCTGTTTCCGATATGACATCGCGGGAACGCTGGGCGGTATTTTTTTGTTACTTAACCGATAAAACGAAACGGCAAAAGATAAACGATATTTTAGATTACGAGGAGGGTATAGAGATGGCAAGCGAGGTATTAATGACGATTAGCAAAGACGAGCGGGAACGCGCCCGGCTGGAAAGTGAGTTTAAGTACGCACTTGACACCCAAAGCGAACTCGTCAACGCGAAGCGAGAAGGCAGACAGGAAGGCAGACAGGAAGGAGAAAAATATGCCAAGCAACAATTTATTGACCTTTTGAAAAGCGGGAAGTCACCGGAAGAACTCATACAAATCTACGGTGGCGGCAGGTAATTTGCATTAAATATGCGTGCAGTGCAATTTGATAGAGTTAATCGTGTCGAATAGATAATTGAGCATGGAGAAATGATGCCAAAAATACAAAAACTAATTTTTATGGCAGATGATCTTGCGTGGAAGTTGTTAGATTTTACCGGTCTGGGTAATAACGCGACGAACTTTCTTCCATTTGTGTCATTCGTGGTAAAACCTCTTCAATATTCACGAAATTCCGCAAAAATCTACAGCCTATCACAGCCTATCACAGCCAATCACGAATATCTGCCAATCATGATGAGGGGGGGAGTTGATGAAGTGTGCGCTTTCTGTTAGACTCTTCTGGAAAGCGGGGACTTAGTTCCCGAATCTTTACTTTACAAGAAACTTAAAAGGAACTTATTTATGTTTTCATTCGCATTACCACTTCTCATGGGAAGCGGCTTCGGTGGCAGAACTACCACGACGACAGGAGAGGCGGCAGGCGGTCCGATGTCCGGCGTTATGTCGTTTCTCCCTTTCATTCTTATCATCGCGGTGTTTTATTTTTTGATTATCCGCCCGCAGAACAAAAAGCAAAAAGAGACGAAAAAAATGCTCGAAGCGCTCAAAAAAGGCGACAAAGTCGTTACAATTGGCGGCGTTCACGGGACAATCAGCACGGTGCGGGAAAGCACCGTCGTGTTACGGGTCGATGACAACACGAAAATCGAATTTTCACGCAGCGCTATCGGGCAGGTTACTTCGGTCGCGAAAGATGACGATTCGGACGAGAAAGAGAGCAAAACTGATTACGACGTCAAAGAAATTAAATAGGCGGCGGTGTAACATTATCTTTATCTTGAACTATGGGAGGACTCCATGAGCAAGCTCACGCGATTGATCATCGTGCTAATAACGATCGGTTTATGTTTTGTTTTTCTCTATCCTACCTTACAATGGTATTTTTGGACGCAGCCTGAGGATAAGCAGCTTGCCCTCGAATCGCGCGAGCAGATTCGCACGGATGCGGCGGGAATTGCCGCCACTGATTACCAAAAGCTCTTGGCGGCAGCGCAGGCGGACGAGGCGCTTCCCGAACGTTTTACCTACCTGCTGCCGGAAGCGAAAACGGCGCGCGCGGCGCGAAATATGCAGGCGCCCGAGCTGTGGGACGCGAAAGCCGTCCTTTTTAGCTTTGAAAACTATGCCGTTATCGAAAACGTTATCGAAACGCAGGCGCGTGAGCGGATTTTTGCGTTAAAAGACCTCCAGAAAAACGCCGTCCAGCTGGGACTCGACCTTTCAGGGGGGCTTTCGATCGTGCTCGAGGCTGATTTAGCCAGTTATGCCGAGCGGCTGGGGCATTCGCTGAGCAGCGCCGAACACGACCAGGCTATGGAGCAGGCGCTTGCCACGCTCAACGAAAAGATCGACCAGTTCGGGCTCACCGAGCCGGTGATACGCCGGCAGGGTTCCGACCAGATTTATATCGAGATTCCCGGCACCGCCGACCCCGAGCGAATTAACTCGATCATCATGGGGAAGGGGAGCCTTACCTTCCATATAGTCGATGTCGAAGCGGCGGAGGCGTTCAATCAGTATTATGCCGCGAGGGCGGGCGGCGCGTTCAATGCCGACGGCAGCCTGTCCGACCCTTCGGTGATTCCCGCCGACGACATGGTTTTAGGGATTTACAGCAAGGATCAGTATGGTATCGATATTTTTCAAGGCTATTCGGTGGTAAAAAAAGAAATCGGGCTCGACGGCAACCACATTAAAAACGCCCAAGTTTCCCGCGACCAGATAAACAATCAGCCGGAGGTTACCGTTCAGCTTGATTCGGAAGGCGGAGACATTTTCTGGACGCTCACGTCGGAGAATGTGGGGAAGCCGCTGGCGATAGTCCTTGACGACCGAATTCAGTCGATGCCCCGCATCAACACGGGGATACGCGGCAACGTGAGCATCACCGGCTTTGACGTCGATCAGGCTAACGACTTGGCGACCACGCTGAGGACGGCGGCGTTGCCTGTCGACCTGAAAGTCGTAAACCAGCAGACTATCGGCGCGTCGATGGGCGCGGACTATATCCGGCAGGGGCTGCTCGCGCTGCTCGGCGGGCTCGGGGTCGTGCTTGTCTTCATGCTCGTCTTCTACAAGACCGCCGGCATCAACGCGGTGGTCGCCCAGCTTCTCAACATCTATATCATGTTCAGTGTGCTCTCGGCGTTCAACTTTACGCTGACGCTGCCGAGTATCGCCGGCTTCATCCTCACCATCGGTATGGCGGTCGATGCCAACGTTATCATCTTTGAGCGCATGAAAGAGGAACTCCGGCTCGGCAAAATGCGGAAAGCGGCGGTCGAGGCGGGCTTTAACAAGGCATTCTGGGCGATTATGGACTCGAATATCACGACATTCATCGCCGCCCTCTTCCTCTCGCAGCTCGGCTCCGGTCCCATTCAGGGCTTCGCCGTAAGCTTGGCAATAGGCGTGTTCAGCTCGGTCTTTACCGCGCTCTTTGTGTCGCGCCTGATATTCGATTTCGGCACCGATGTGCTGCACAGCCGGAAACTTTCTGTCCGATGGGGGTCAAGTAAATGAAAAATATCATTCGATTTTCACGTTTTTTCTGTCCTGCCGCAATTCTTTCAACGGCGATCATTTTGGCGGGTTTGGCGGGTTATTTTGTCAAAGACGGCTTCAACCTCGGCGTTGATTTTAAGTCCGGTTTGATGCAGGAAATCCAGTTTGCGCCCACGGCGCTTTCGCTGACCTTTTCCGGCGCGGGAAACGCGCAGATTAACTACAGCGAAACGGGAATCAGCATTGTCGTAACGGGTGCGGGCGGCGAAAATCTTACGCATAGCTTTCGGTTTGCCGATTTTCCCGCCCTTTCCGCGCTCGTTGCGGCGCTTGAAGAGCAGGTTGCAGGGCTTTCCGTCGCGCTCGACGCCGAGCCGGATACTAAAACGGCATGGCTCTTGCAGAGCGCCCAGGGGAATCCGCAACTGGGCGCGGCTCCTTACCTCCTCCACTACCTGAAACCGGGGAGCAGCCCCATCGATATTGCTGATGTGCGGAGCAGCTTAAGCCCGCTGGGGACGGTTGCCGTGCAGGTGCTGGGGACGCCCGAAGAGCGGCGTTTTATGATACGCATGGAAGCCCATGATGAGGCAGGCGAGGTGCCTGCCGAGAAGGTGATTGCCGCATTGCAGGAACAGTTCGGCGCGGGCGCAGTCGCCGTGATAAGCTCCCAGTATGTGGGCTCACAATTTTCAAAACAGTTGCAGAGTCAGGCGGGGCTCCTCATGGTGCTTACCCTCGCGCTGATTTTCGTCTACTGCGTCTTCCGCTTCAAGCCGCAGTTTGCTCTCGCGGCGGTGATAGCGACGGCGCACGACGCGCTGATTATGATAGCGTTCATCACCTGGTCGCGCATGGAATTCAACTCGACGACGATCGCGGCGATACTCACGATACTCGGCTATTCGATTAACGACACGATTGTCGTCTTCGACCGTATCCGCGAAACACGCCGCCTCTATCAAAACGACAGCTACGAATCAGTGCTGAACCGCGCCATCAGCGAAACACTCAGCAGGACGATCATCACCACGCTGACGACGATGCTTGCCGTGCTGTCGCTCTTCATCTTCACCACCGGCTCGATGAAAGATTTTGCCCTCGCCCTCCTCATCGGTATGGCATTCGGCGTCTATTCGACAATATTCATCGCTTCGGGCTGGACCCTCTTCTGGGAAAAGCGCATTAAGAACAAGCTGAAGAAGAAACGCCCCGCCCCGGCACAGCTGAGCGTGAGTTAGCAATGGAAAAAAATTGCAATGGGAATGAATCGTCCTTCTCTTACAAAGGGCAAGGATGAAAGCGCCTGAGGCGCAATGAATCGCCCATTGCTTACCAAGGGCAGGGCAGGAAAAAAGAATGGAAAAAAAATACCGGAGGACATTGGCGTTCCTCTTTTGCGCGGCATCGAAAAAAATATTCCCCGATAGGGTTCTTCGTATCGGGCATTCGCTTGGTGACTGCTATTATTTTTCATACCGCAGCGGAATAACGTTGCGCGTCTGCGATGTGCAAGCGCTAAAAGCCGCCATCGCTGATTTGATAAAGAGCGATTTAGCAATTGAGCGGCGCACGCTGCCGTTCACCGAAGCGCTTACTCGATTTGCAGAGAACAAACAAAACGGAACGGCGCTGCTCCTTCAACAGAATGCTGAAGCGGAAATTGCCGTCAATGTCTGCGCGGGTTTCATCGATTTATGGACAGCCCCGCTTTTACCGCGCACCGGTTTACTCAAAGCCTTCGATTTATTTTTGTATGAAGACGGGATGCTCTTGCAGTTTCCCCCGCTATCGGGCACGAGCGATACGCTCGGCGCATTTACCGACAGCCCGAAAATATTTTCGATATACAGCGAATATAAAAAGTGGGGGCGTATCGCCGGCGTGAACAATGTAGGCGACCTCAATAAACGTGCGGCAAAACACGAGGTCGAAGATTTTATCCGCGTCAGTGAATGTTTTGCCGATAAAAAACTCGGCGCCATCGCCGACGAGATCTTCGAACGGCGCGGCGAAATCAAACTGGTGCTCATCGCCGGTCCCTCGAGTTCGGGAAAGACGACGACGGCAAAGCGGCTTTCACTCCAACTAAAAACGCTGGGCATCGAGCCGGTCGCCGTCAGCCTCGACGATTACTACCTGCATCCAAGTAAGGCGCCCCTCGATGAAAACGGCGATGCCGATTTTGAATGCCTCGAAGCGCTCGATATTCCCTTCCTCAACGAACAGATTCTTACGCTCTTTGACGGCAGGGAAGTAACGCTGCCGGTATTCGATTTTAAGACGGGCGGACGCACAGAGGGGAAAAAAATCAAACTGGGGAGGCGGACGGTCTTGGTGCTCGAAGGGATTCACGGGCTGAACGACGCGCTGACGCCCCATATCGCGGCGCGGAATAAATTCAAGGTGTATGTGTCGGCGCTGACCCAACTGAACCTCGATGAGCACCACCGCATCTCGACGAGCGATAACAGGCTGCTGCGCCGGATGGTGCGCGATTATCAATTTCGCGGAATGAGCGCCGAACGCACGCTGAAGATGTGGAGCCAAGTTCAACGCGGCGCGGAAAAGCATATTTTTAAGTTCCAGAATGCCGCCGACGCGGTTTTCAATTCGGCGCTCGACTACGAAATCGCCGTCCTCAAACTCTACGCCGAGCCGCTGCTCTGCTCCGTAAGCCCCGAAATGGACGAATTCGCCGAAGCCTCCCGCCTGCGCTCATTTTTGAAAAATTTTTACCCCATCCTCCCCCAATGCGTCCCCCCCCTCAGCGTCCTCCGCGAATTCATAGGCGACAGCGCCTTCAGCTATTGATCGCAACTCCCGCACTTGCACTGCCCCCGCGATTTTAATCGCGGGGACGGGCGGGGCAGGGAAGCCTCATCAGAAAACAGGCACCCATTTCCTAAGCAAGTACGTTTTCTCATCGGACGTGTTTCCCGCCACTTAGGAAAAGCATTATCGTGTGTCGGCGAATAGCCGACTAAAGTTTGTTACCAGTGAATTTTTCTGATGAGCCTTCCCCGCCCCGACCGCTACGTTTAGGATAATCCCCTACAGCACAAGTGCGTGAGGGCTTCCCGACCTACTGGCTGGGCGTTGGGGTTGTTGGCTAACAGTGAAGCCCTACAGCAAAACGCGCGGCTAGAAGCATGGCGGCGCGTGCGCCGACCGAGAAAGCCTTCCCCCGGCACAAGTGCGTGAGGGCTTCCCGACCTACTGGCTGGGTGTTGGGGTTGTTGGCTAACAGTGAAGCCATTACAGTAAACCCCTACAGTAGAGTGCGCGGTAACGTGGATGGCAGGAGCGCGGGCGCGAAAGCGCGCGGGCTACGTACCTGAGAAAGCCTTCCCCCGGTGAGGGCTTCCCGGACAGACTGGCTGTGTGTTGGGGTTGTTGGCTGACAGTGAAGCATGGACAGTAAACCCCCTACGGTGAAGTGCGCGGTAACGAGGATGGCAGCGCGTGCGCTGCCCGAGAAAGCCTTCCCCATATCCCCGCGCGGCGCGACTAGAAAGCGTGATGGCAAGATAGGGTTACCTGACGCTATTATTGGGCGTTGTTGCGGTTAATCGTTCATGGCGTGGCGCAGAACAACCCGACACTGCACGTTAATGCAGGTTCACCTTTAGGTGAGCCTGCGCGCCCTCTGCGCCCCCCCTCAGCAACGCGCTTGATTCAATGGGCGCACCAAGGCTGTCCCGCATAAACTCAATATCGCAGCAGATTGACGCGGTACCGGTTTCGTAGGCTTGCGCCAACTGTTTGGTGTTCGGGTATTTGCCCGACGCGACTTCCCTGTCGATAAAATAAATCCGTGATAGCACGGCTCTTGGCAGATGTTTTCGCTTTTCCGTAGCTTAGAATATAGCAGATTGATACATTATACAATGATGTATCAATCAGTTACACACCTGTCATCAAAAATCAAAATCAACAATGATAGGGCAGTGGTCGGAAAGTCCGTGCCAGCGCTGTGAATTTTCGGTTTTTTCCCAACCGTCACTTAAAATAGTCATTTTGGCGCTTTTAACCATATTTTCTGTCGCAAAACAAAAATCATTTGTACCGCTATTTGTCCCGTTATGAAAATAAGTCACTGTTTTATTTTCAGATTCTTTTGCACAATTACAGAGCGGTTTTAATGCTGCTTCCAGTTTTTCCAAATCATTATCATTGTGAGAAAAAGTGTTAAAGTCGCCAATAAAAACAGCGTTATTTTGTATTAAATTTTTATAGAATGCAAAAGCCTTTTTTACGTTCTCATCGTAACTGTGCGAGCTGTTTTTTGTCCAAACTGCAAATAAGATAAAGTCCTTCCCTTCACCTGTTACATGATATGGCACAACATATCTAAAATCGCGGTTGAATTCCGGTGTAAAATCTATCTTGTATTTATTAGAGAACACCGAGATACCAATATCGCTCTTTTCATCCACATCATCGCCATACCAATTCTTGTATTTCCATGCTGATTTTAAGACATCATGTTCAGTTTTTGTAATTTCTTGAATCACCAAAATATCAGGCTTATACTCCGCTATTGACTGGGCTTTTTCAGGTTTAAACCCATAACGGCAATTCCAACTAACTATTCGCATTTTTATAAAATTTCTCCTTGCGTTTTTTATATTGCTACATAATGATGGTACAAGGTGCCGGTCACTTCACGTGTATTTTACCAGCTCGCTCCATCACAGAATGATGGAGCACATTGAGTCGCTCCAGCGCCTCTCCCAGCGACACGCCTGCCTCCTCAAGCGGGCGCGCAAGGAGGGCGATCTCTAGCCCTAAATCCTCTGCCGCGCCGATTTTTTCGGCGAAACCGCCGACGGCGCCCGATTCCTTGGTCACAAGGATCGAAGCGCCCACCGCGCTGAACATCGCGCGGTTCAATTCACGAGAGAAGGGTCCCCACATCAGTATCAGATGCGAGGGCTTGAACCCAAGCTCGAGGCATAGTTTCAGCCCCTCAATGCTCGGTAACATGCGGAAATAGACTCTTTCGGCAAAATTATCGAGTTTGGTAAAAAGCGGCGCTTCCTTCATGCCGGTCGCCGCAAAGATGATGCCTTCCCGCCGCGAAAGGTGGGAAATAAGCTCTTCCCCGCTTGAAAAGAGGCGGCAGCCCGTCGTGCAGCCGCCTTCCCGCGTTATCCGAATACGCTCGGTTCCTGTTTCGGCGCACGCCGCTTTGATGTTTTCGCTTGCCTCGAGCGCGTAGGGGTGCGTCGCGTCAATCACCAGCATGGGGCGCTCGCGGAGGAGCAGCGCTCGTATCCCGCCGCCGTCAAGCCGCCCCACAAGCGTCGTAATTAGCGGGAGCGAAAGTGCGCCCGTCTCGGTGGCAACACAGTAAATCGCCGCCCTCTTATGCGCCGAACACCACTCAGCAATAAGCCGCCCCTCAGTAGTCCCCCCAAAAATAATTTTTTTGCTCGCCATAATATCAGTCATTACTTCTCTCATCTTACTTTCTTCTGTTCGTGTTTTTTTTCTCGCCATAATATCAGTCATTACTTCTTGCATCTTACTTTCTTCTGTTCGTGTTTTTTTACTCGCCATAATATCAATCATTACTTCTCTCATCTTACTTTCTTCTGTTCGTGTTTTTTTACTCGCCATAATATCAGTCATTACTTCTTTCATCTTACTTTCTTCTGTTCGTGTTTTTTTCTCGCCATAATATCTTGTCATTACTTCTCGCCATCCCTTTCTCTTCTGTTTGTGGCTAAAATTCTTCGTAGCTGTCAGTCACTTTTTATAGCCTCGGGGCGTAACCATCTTGCCGGCGAGCGGCTTGGTCTGTGAATTGCCGATAAAAACCGTCATGTTCATATCAGGCTGGAGGCGCTCAAGCTCACCGAGGGTCGTCAGCGCGGCGCTCTCCCCCTCGCGCCCGATACAGCGGGTAATGCCGCAGACGCGGTCGCAGGGCAGCGTTTCGAGGAGGATGCCGACGGCGCGCCGGAGGCTGTCCTTCCTGCCGGAGCTACCGGGGTTGTAGAGGCATATCGAAAAATCCCCGGCGGCGGCGGCGCGGAGCCGCTTTTCGATGGTCTCCCAGGGGGTAAGCAGGTCGCTTAGGCTGAGGACGGCAAAGTCGTTGGCAAGGGGCGCGCCGAGGAGTGCGCCGCCGCTGAGCGCCGCCGTAACGCCGGCGGCAAGCTCGATCGTAACATCAGGGAAATCCGCCGCAAGTTCCAGCACAGGAGACGCCATGCCGTAAACGCCGCTATCCCCGCTGGAAATCAGGCAAATTTTTTTGCCGCTCTTGCCGTGCCCGCCGCCAGACGCAAGGCGGAGGCTTTCGCGGCAGCGCTCAATTTCGCTCTTCATCGGGGTCGAGAGGTATTCTTTGTGCGGATAGAGGGGGCGCACCAGTTCGATATAGGCGTCATAGCCCGTGATGATATCCGCCTGCTCCAGCGCCGCCCGGCACGCCGCCGTCATCCCCTCCGCGCCGCCCGGACCAATGCCTGCAACCGTTAATGTACCCATAAACACTCCTCAATCTGTTATATCATGGTGATAGAGCATTTTCGTTTTTTTTTCAAGTCGGCTTGCTCGTGCGGGGTGCACTTCAAAATTCTGGGTAAATCAGGCGGCACTATGGTAGTAATCCAGTAGAGGAGGGGGAAGTCTCCCCCTACGGGCGCACTGCGTTGCGCCCTACCCC
>JAITNZ010000177.1 GCA_031290205.1 Spirochaetaceae bacterium | reverse complement strand
CATTTTTCACTGTTAATTGTTCATTGTTAATTTGATACCCCCCCCCCCCCCCCCCCATATCATTTAGCGAATACAAGACAAAAACGTAGTTTTACTTCCTTCAATATATGCAAATCGATCTGCGTTCTATGGCGGATCAATGATTCTTTTTTCAGCCTACATACTTCTTTCATCGGTATTTTACACCGCTTGCGCGGTGATAAAAGAGGCTGCTCGTATGGGCGGTTAATAAATAATACGACGGCGGGAAAGACCGCGAAGGAGTTTTTATGAAATGTGTTTTTGTTGTATTAGGATTTGTTTTGTTGTCCGGTATTGTGTCCGCCCAAAGCATAACGCTGGACGAGGCAATTAAAAATGCCGCCGCAGAGATGAGCGGCAAATTGCCTAAGGGCTCAACTATTGCGGTTATCAACTTCCGGTCAAGCTCCACGCGGTTTACCGATTATGTCATTGATGAACTGAATGATGCCTTGGTGAATGCGGGGGGCTTAAAACCAATCGAACGGCGGCGCCTTGATTCACTTCAAACCGAATTGAAGTTCAATATGTCAGGCGATGTAAGCGACGACTCGGCGCAGAGGATTGGACGGATGCTTGGCGCGCGAAACATGGTACTTGGTTCCATCGACGTAACCGGAAGCATCTATCGGGTCAGGTTTCAAGCGGTGTCGGTTGAAAGCGCGACGCTTCAATTCAGCTATACGGCTGATGTCAAAAGCAACGATACGATGGAATCGCTTATGAGAGGCGGATTGCTTGCCGATTTTTCTCCTGAGCAACGGGCGGGTGCGGTAGCGTTGAATCTGGCGTTTGGCATGGGTTCTTTTTTTATCGAAAAAGATATATCTGGCGGCACGGTAACTGCAGTCTTTGAAGGCATAGGGCTTGTTGCAATAATCGTTGCCTCTGCATTGTATAATGCCGATTATCCAGATAGAGGATCGAGTTATTATGAGGAGGCGGGAACATCCCGCAGGGCAATTGGAAGGACCTATTATGCCTATCCACTGTATATAGGGATTGCGGCATACGTTGGCGGGGCTGTGTTTGGCATTGTTCGGGCAATTACCTATCACAAACCTGCATCCACGCTTGCGTCAAAAAAACCCGATGGATTTGACGGGTTTAACGTGGAAATAACGCCGACTTCGCACAATACAGTGGGGTTAAAGTTGGCGTATACGATGCGGTATTAAATTGTTTGAAATTTGAGGGGGTGCTGGGCGCAGCCGCCCCAAGTAACGATTTTTTCGGTAATAACCGGCGTTGACCCTGTTTGTTGCGCTTTCATTGCGCCTCAGGCGCTTTTTGCCCTCGCCTTCAGGATGAAAAGGGCGTCATCAACTTGGGGTCTGATACCCCGCCGCTCTGCGGCGGGGATTTTTTATTCTACAAAAATTCGGTAGCCCGCGTTTCGGGTGTTTTTGTTGTAGTCTTGCACGATAACATCAAGACTCAGCATACCGCGGGTGAACCACAAATCCGAAGCAACTTCCAGCGCGGGATAGGGCGCGTAAATCCTGCTTGCCGGTACCAGCCCGTTCCGGTACATCATCAAGACGCCATCCCGCGCCGATAGCGTCTCGAGGGCAAGAATGCCCACTTCAGCGCCGTTCAGCGAGCAGATGATTCGGTAGGGGGCAGTCGCGTTGGCGGCGGATTCCGAGCGGTCAGCCGCCTCCACTTCGATAGCATAGCGCCCCTGTTTTATCACCCGCGTCGACTCAAGGGCGATCGTCTGCCCGTTTTCGCCCCTTAGTTTGACACTCTGAATCGCGGGGGCTATCGTGTCGAGCATCGCGCCGACAATCATAGCAGGATTTATCCAACGCCGCTCTTTCCGGTCGTAAAATGAAAAATAAAAGCCCTCGGAATCCGTCCAGCCGGATTTTTCCGCCCGTGCCATCACCGTATCTTTGCCGACTTTTTTCGGTTTTTCGCTCACCTCACTCTCTTTACCCCGCGCGTAAATCCCGATAAGCCCCTCGCCGTGGTCAACGGCAATCCAATCACCGAGCGGGCTGGCAAAACTCTGCGCGGCATCCCCCTCGGAGACCGAAAAAAAGATTTCGCCCGAATCCGCCGCAAAGATGTTCCCTGCCGCGGCAAAACTTTCGCCCAGAACAGGCTGCCCCCGGTCATTCGTCCCGAAGTTTTTCAGAATTTTTGCATCAGGCGCGGGCTGGTCCATAGCACTCATCAGCATACTCGAGAACAAAAAGAGGAAGAGCGTAAAAAAATAAATCGTCCTTTTCAATAAATCGTCCTTTTCTAACAACCGCCCTTTTCTTAGTGAAGGCAAGACATAAAGCAGCAAAAAACCTGCTTAGGCAGTTAAAACTGCGAACGCCGTTCTCTAGGGCTGAAAGCGCCCTAGGCGCCCTGCTTTCGCGGTTTGGACTACGAGCGCCGTTCTCTAGGGTTTAAACCGCCTGTGGCGGTTCCCGCACGATGCGGTCGACGCCGACCACGAAGTCGGGTTTTTCGATGTTGAGGATGCGCACCCCTGACGCGCTCCGTCCCATCACTCGTATCGTATCGACCATCACTTTGATCGACTTCCCCTGGCTGGTGATGCACATAATCTCTTCGTCGTCAAGGACATTCACGCAGCCGACCAGTTCGCCGGTTTTATCGCTGATGGTGTATATCCTCTGTCCGCCGGTTGCCCGCCCGTGCGAGTTAAATTCGTTAAAATCAACCCGCTTACCGTAGCCGTATTCCGAGAGCAGCAGCATCGTTTCGCCTTCGACGATACGCAGCAGCCCCGTCAGCTCGTCGTCGGCAGCCAATTTGATGCCGCAGACACCCCGCGAAGCGCGCCCCATCGCCCGGACGGCGTCTTCGTGGGTGCGCAGCGCCTGCCCCTGCCGCGAAATCAGGAAGAGCTCGTCGTTCCCCGACGTCAGCATCGCGCTGACGAGCCGGTCGCCCTCATCCAATTTGATGGCGATGACGCCGCGGGTTTTGGCATTGGCGAATTCGGTAACCTGCACCTTCTTCACCACCCCGCGCGCGGTGCCCATGAAGAGGTATTTGCCGGGCACCACTTCCTTAAACGAAACAATCGCCGCAATCTCTTCGTTCGGGCTCATCGAAAGCAGCCCCTTGATGTGCGCCCCCTTCGTCGTCCGCGTCCCCTCCGGTAGCTCGTGCGCCTTCATCCAATACGCCTTCCCCGCACTCGTGATAAACGTAACGTATTCGTGCGTCGAGGCGACGAAAATCTGCTTCACATAATCGTCATCGGCTAGTTTCGCGCTAATCATACCCTTACCCCCCCGTCCTTGATTCTTGTATGCCGCCACCGGCACCCTTTTTATGTAGCCGAGGTTCGACACGATTATCATCATCTCTTCTTTCTTGATGAGGTCTTCGATGTCGATGTTCTCGATTTCGCCGTCAACAATTTCCGTGCGCCGGTCGTCGCCATAACGCTCGGCGATACTCCGCGTCTCTTCCTTGATAAGCTCGCGCAGCTTCCCCTCGTCGGCAAGCAGCGCCTTGTAGTAAGCAATCTGCTCTTTCAGTACGCTAAGCTCTTTTTCGATTTTTTCGACCTCAAGATGAGTGAGCCGACCGAGCCGCATTTCGATAATCGCATGAGCCTGCGCTTCCACGCGGATGTCTATCTGTTCGCTGCTGCGCCCCTCGGTCTTGTTGCGCTCGAGTGCGGCGGGGTAGAGGAATTTTTCTTTGAGGGCGTTCTTCGCGCTGTCGATGTCGCGCGATGCCTTGATGATTGCCACCACCTCGTCAATGTTGGCAAGCGTGATAGCAAGCCCATGGAGGATGTTTTCGCGCTCCTCAGCCTTGCGTAAATCAAACTGAGTGCGCCGCGTTACCACTTCGATGCGGTGGAGGACGAAGTAAGTGAGCAGCTCTTTCAGATTGAGTTGCTGAGGTCTGCCTTTGACCAGCGCGAGGTTGTTTATGCCGAATGTTGATTGAAGCGAAGTCTGAGCGAAGAGCTGGTTGAGCACGACGCGGACGATAGCGCCCTTCTTCAATTCGATGACGACGCGGATACCTTCGCGGTCGGATTCGTCGTTGGCATAGCCTATGCCCTCGAACTCTTTTTCGCGCATCATCGCGCCGATTTTTTCGAGGAGGATTTTCGGCTTGACGTTATAGGGCAGCTCGGTAAAGACGATTACCTCTTTGCCGCTCTTCGTCGTCTCGATCTTGAACTTCCCCCGCATGAGGATTTTGCCGCGCCCGGTTCTGTAGGCATCGCGGATGCCCTGCCGCCCGAAGACGATGCCGCCGGTGGGGAAGTCGGGACCGGTCACGAAAGCCATTAGCTCTTCGATGCTGATTTCAGGATTGTCGATGAGCGCGCAGACCGCCGCGCAGACTTCGCGGAGGTTATGCGGCGGCATTTCCGTTGCCATGCCGACGGCGATACCGCTCGACCCGTTGACGAGGAGGTTGGGGACGGCGGCGGGCAGCACCATCGGCTCTTGGAGGGATTCGTCGAAGTTCGGCGCAAAATCGACCGTTTCTTTCCGCAAATCGACGAGCATTTCGTCGCCGATTTTCGACAGCTTCGCCTCGGTGTAGCGCATGGCTGCCGGCGGGTCGCCGTCGATGCTGCCGAAGTTGCCCTGCCCCGAAACGAGCACATAACGCAGCGAAAAATCCTGCGCCATGCGGACAAGGGCGTCGTAAAGCGCCGCATCGCCGTGCGGGTGGTATTTACCCATCGTATCGCCGACAATACGGGCGCTCTTCTTCGTCGCCGCATTCGGGCGCAAGCCCAGCTCGTCCATCGCGTAGAGCAGCCGCCGGTGGACAGGCTTCAAGCCGTCCCGCGCATCGGGCAGCGCGCGTGAAACAATAACCGACATCGCATAGTTCAGGTAAGCGGTCTTTACCTCATCTTCGATAGCAATCGGGATTATTTTCCCGCTTTTCGGAGGCAAGCCCCCCTCAATTTCTGGCACCTAGATAACCATCCTGATGATAGTTTATCAGATTGAAGCGCTTGTGTCTACCGCCAAAAAAATAACGCTCAAAAATAACGCTCAAAAAATAATGGTTGACCTCATCTTGTTTTTATGATAGAATGGCTCGTCTTTAGGAGAAGCTTATGAAAACGAAATTAAGGCAATTTATGATAGCGGGTATATGCTCATTGATGGCTGTTTTGGCTCTTGGCGTGGTTCTTGCCTCTTGCGAGGTGATTGCTGCCGGCACGGGAGCGGCGGGGAGCGAGACGGTGTGGATACGCATGGTGCCGTCTGTGGCGGTCGGGGGGAAGGCAACGCTCGTGCTCGATTTGAGCCGGGCGATTCCCGGCTTAACGAAGGAAACTTCCAAGGCGGAGTTAGGCGCTCTCTTCACGTTCAAATATGCCGATGGCAGCTACGGGGCGGAAAAAATCACGCCGACAGGCATCACGCAAGATTCTGTGGCAGTTTACACGCTCACGGTAGAAAATGTTCCCGATGACGAGAAGGGCGCCGTGCTGGTAACCATCAACAAGGCGGGCATTACGCCGCCGACCCGCGCATGGTCCCTGAACAATATTAGCCTCAGCCGCACTGGTGACGGGAGCATCCTTGACGATGCAAACCCCTACAATTGCGAAGCCGTTATCGGCTATTTGCCGCCTCCGCTTGGTGTAACGATTACCAATTTGTGCACCACGCCCACAGGCGTCTTGCAAGTCGCGCTGTCCGGGGATAACGCGGCGCAATTCACCCTCACTTCGAGTTCCCTTACCAGCATTGCGCTGGGCGGCGCCGTTGAAAATGCTTTTGCCGTACAGCCTGTTGCGGGGCTTCCTCTGGGAGATTACACTGCGGTAGTTACGGTGAGCGGCGGTAACGGCATAAAACAGAACTTTACCGTGAGTTTCGCGGTGAGGCTGCCCCACACGGAAAGCGCGGAAGCGGCAACGGGGGGCGGGGATGATGCATATAGTGAGTTTATGGCGGTCGCAAAGGATACGGAAGGCTGCACCTATGCGGTGGGTATGCAGTCAGCTGGAACGTACAGCTACGGCGCCAATGTCAGCATAACGAAAAGCTTGGTGTACGGAAATGCGGTTATCGTAAAATACGACAACGCCGGAGCGGCGCTTTGGGCAAAATCGCCACAGGTGCTCGACGGGGAAGATGGACAGGGAGGTTCGATATTTCTCGGTGTCGCGGTTGATGGGTCTGGCAACGTCTATGCGGTGGGGAACCAGATGGATGTTCTTGGGTATGATTACGGCAACGGTGTAACGGGAACCGGATCTGCCTCCGGCCCTAATAATGTGTCGATAGTGAAATACAACCGGGACGGAGAGGCGCAGTGGGCAAAGTCGACTGTCGGCGGAGACGGAGGGCAATTTAATGCTGTTGCGCCGGACGATCGGGGCAACGTCTATGCGGTGGGGTGGCAGAGCTCGATCAATCCGCATAATTACGGCGGCAGCGCCATCGCGGCAAGCACCGGTATGAACGGCGGGGCGGTGATAGTGAAATACAAGAGCGACACCGGAGCGGCTCTTTGGGCAAGCGCCCCTATCGCCGACGACGGCGATTCAATGTTGAATATGGCGATATTTAATGGTATCGTGGCGGACGCACTCGGCAATGTCTATGTGGCGGGGCATCAGGATGGCACCTACACCTATGAGTACGGCGGGGCGCAAGCGACAGGGGTCAAGGCAGGGCAATTTGGCTCGAACGCGGTGCTCGTAAAATACGACGGCAACAGCGTCGGCTGTAAAGCTCTTTGGGCAAAGACGGTGGTAAGCGGCGATAATATTTCGTCCTTTCGTGCTCTCGCGGCGGATGGGCTCGGCAATCTCTATGCGGCAGGCAACCAGCACGGCGACGGCACATTTAATTATGGCGGCGCAAGCGCGGCGGCGGGCGTCACCGGTTGGGGATATAACGCGGTTATCGTGAAATACGACGGCGGCAACGGAGCAGCACTGTGGGCGAAGTCGGTAAACGGCGGTAACAATAATTCGGATTTTTTTGGTGTTACGGCGGACGTGCTCGGCAACGTCTATGCGGTGGGCTGCCAGACCGGTAGCTCGCCGTTTGATTACGGCACGGCAAGCGCGACGGGAAGCTACAACAGCGATACATCGGTGATAGTAAAATACGACAGCCGAGGCGGCGACGAAGCGGCGGTATGGGCACATGCGGTCCAAGGCGGCGCCTTCACGCGGCTTCACAGCATCGCCGCCGACGGTCGAGGCGGCTTCTCCGCAGTGGGCACCCAAAACAGAGGCACAATCGATTACGGCAACGGCGCCCCCCTCACAGCCACCGCCGAAGTCGGAACCGCCGTGATGGTGAGATACCGGTAAGGGTGGATAGTGGATAGTGGATAGTGGATAGTGGATAGTGGATAGTGGATAGTGGATAGTGGATAGTGGATAGTGGATAGTGGACAGTGGACAGTGGACAGTGGACAGTGGACAGTGAAGAGTGAAGAGTGAAGAGTGGACAGTGGATAGTGGACAGTGAGGAATGATTGCGCAGTGTAATCTTCCCCTGTTCCCTGTTAATGCCGCCTGATTTACCCCGAATTTGGAAGTGCACCCTGTGCCCACAGCAGTTCCGAATTCAACCACGAACCTCAAGAACAACACGAACGGAAGACGAAATGAATATGAATAATGGTGATAAACAAGGCAGAAATCGTAAGAATTGTGCGCAATTTATTCGTTTTATTCGTGTGCATTCGCGTCCATTCGCGGACAATGGGAAGGCTTTCTCAGGTACGCGACACAAGCGCTTACGCGCCAGTGCTCGCCGCCATGCTCCTTGCCGCGCACTCAACTGTTACGGCTTCACCGATGAATGTCCACAGATACACACAGATTAACACAGATGAAGAAAATTGCAGTGTGAAAATCTGTGTGTATCTGTGTCCATCTGTGGACAAATTCTTAATGCGCTCGCCCTAGTGGGCTCCCCGTCTCCCCGGGTGCAATTTATTTTTCGGGGTAAATTCTAAAGTGATACCTATATTGCTAACGGAGGGTCTGGGGGGCACCTCTCCCCCCCAGCGGGGCGTTGCGGTCCGCCACAGGCGGTTCCTGCCTTGCCTTCGGTAAGAGGAGGGCGATTTTTACGCAGGGGGGCGTTGCGGGGGCACACTCCCCCGCAGAGGGGGTAGGGCGCAACGCAGTGCGCCCGTAGGGGGAGACTTCCCCCTCCTCCCCTTGAATTTTCAGGGGTAAAGCGGCACAATGGGGCTTAGTTTCTTATGGAGGATTCTGTGAAATCACTTAAAATGCTCGTTTTGGCGCTGGTGATATTCGCCTTATCGGGGCTCGACACGGCGTTTGCCTGCACGACGACCATCGTTACCAAGGGAGCAAGCGCGGACGGTAGCGTCATGGTGAGCCATTCGGACGACGGGCATATCGAAGGCGATTCGAGCGTGGTCTTTGTTCCCGCGAAAACGTTTGACCCTGCGGGCAGCCGCGCGATCTATGCGGTTGCGGTCGCCGTGGGTGATCTGCCGGAATACCATGCGCTGGGGATTCCCCGTCTGGTGCTGGACGATGGTCCCGAAGCATACCGCCATCCGGGGCTGCCGCGTTCGCTCGCGATTGGCGCGGTGCCCTACCGCGATATTCTGGGATTTCTGGGCGATACCGGACGCACGGCGACTTATTCGTATTTAGAAGCGAATTACGGCATTGTCAACGAATGGGGAGTGATGTTCGGCGAGTGCACGAACAGCGCCAAAATCGAACATATGCCTGTTCCCCAAAAAAGGATTTTTTATTCATCGGAGCTTTCTCAGCTTGCTCTTGAACATTGCAAAACCGCCCGCGATGCCGTCCGCCTTATCGGTCATCTTATTGAAGTTTATGGCTACTGGGGAACCGGCGAAACGCTGCCTGTTGCCGATGCCGACGAAGCGTGGGTTATCGAGATGGCGCCTGTGCCGGAGGATTATACCGGCGCGAACGGGCTCTGGGTTGCGCAGCTGGTGCCTGACGGCGAGTTTTTTATCGCCGCCAACGAGTTTCGCATCCGCGAGATTGATCCGGCAAAGCGGAACCTTAGCCAAATGTATGGCGATAAGCTCTTCGATATTACCCGCGAGCTGGGCTGGCGGACGGTGAGCGACGAGCAATCGGGGCTTATGGATTGGCTTGCGACGGTAAGCCTCGGCGAATACAGCCATCCCTATTATTCGTTGCGCCGCGTGTGGCGGGGATTATCGCTCGCCGCGCCCTCCCTCAATTTATCGCCTTGGGTGAAGGATGGCAAACGGGGGCTTACCCGTCAGTATCCCTTTTCGGTGGTGCCCGACAAGAAGCTCACCCTTGCCGATCTGCGCGCCATGCATCGCGACCACTACGAGGGGACTGAGTTTGACCTCACCAAGGGAACGGCGGCGGGACCTTGGGGCAACCCCAATCGCTATTTGGGGACGAACGATCCGGACGGTGATATCGGCGACCCGCAAGCCGAGCTGACCGGCGCGTGGGAGCGTCCCATCGGCGTGTATTACACGAATATTACCTATATCAACCAAATGCGCCCTGATATGCCGTATCCCATCAACATTGTTTCGTGGATTGCGCTGAATGCCAGCGCCGAATCAACCTTTGTTCCGTTAGCAGTCGCGCCGCCGCCGCCGAATTATGAAGTTTTCGATTCGCGGGTGTTCAATCTGGACGGGCAGGCATGGCGCATCTTCAACCTTGTCGGGCAGTATGCCAACCTCAAATATAGTTTCATGATAAACGATATTAATGCCGCGCAAGCGAAGCACGAAGGCTCAGCCGACCGGATGGTGCCCCTCCTCCAAGCGGCATTGGCGCCGCTGGCAAAAGAAAACCCCGCCGAGGCGCTCGTGATATTCAGCGATGTCCTCAATGCCAACGCGATGACCATCCAGCGTTCGTGGCACGAATTATTCGAGACGCTCGTGTTGAATTACAATCAAGGTGATGTGAACCATGCTCAGCCCGGAGAGGCGCGCAGACTCGGCAGAACACGCTACCATGATGATTGGCTGGAAGCGACCGATTACTTTCGCGGACCAACCACCTATAAAAAGAAACGAGGCGGCGATTAAAAGATGAACCGCCTTTTTCATAGTGAAAGCAAGGCTGAAGGTGCCTGTGGCACTGCCTCAGGCGCTCTTTTTGCTGAGGCGAAAACGCTCATTCCCGGCGGGGTGAATAGCCCCGTGCGGGCGTTTCGCTCGGTGAACCGCCCCCCGCTGTTCATCCAATCCGCCGACGGCGCCTACATGACTGACGCCGACGGCAATCGCTATATCGACTATGTCTGCTCGTGGGGACCGGCGATTTTGGGGCATAACCACCCCGTCGTGCGGGAAGCAGTCTGCAAGGCGGCGCAGTCGGGCTTGAGTTTCGGCGCGGCAACCGAAGCTGAAGTGGTGATGGCGCGGCTGCTGACGAGCCTCGTTCCCGCTCTCGAGATGGTTCGCATGGTCAATTCAGGCACCGAGGCAAC
Source organism: Spirochaetaceae bacterium (assembly GCA_031290205.1). Classification (GTDB taxonomy): domain Bacteria; phylum Spirochaetota; class Spirochaetia; order Treponematales; family Breznakiellaceae; genus JAITXS01. Next base: position 28,634 of record JAITNZ010000177.1, on the reverse strand, counting down.
GATGAGCGCCCTCCGCGTCGCCCGCGGCTTCACCGGACGCGACAAGATCGTCAAGTTCGCCGGCTGCTACCACGGGCACAGCGACGCCCTGCTCGTCAAAGCCGGCTCGGGGCTGCTCAGCGAGGCGCGCCCCGACAGCGCCGGAGTGAGCGCCGCCTGCGCCCGCGATACCCTCGTCGCCCGCTACAATGACCTCGACAGCGTGTCCCGCCTTTTCGAGCGGCATAAAGGGGAAATCGCCGCCGTCATCGTGGAGCCGGTCGCCGCAAATATGGGCGTCGTCCTCCCCGCAGAGGGCTTCCTCGTCGGGTTGCGCTCGCTCTGCACGGCGGCGGGCGCGCTCCTCATCTTTGATGAGGTGATAACAGGCTTCCGGCTCGGTTTGGGCGGCGCGCAGGACTTGTTCGGCATAGCGCCCGACTTAAGCTGTTTCGGCAAGATCATCGGCGGCGGAATGCCCGTCGGCGCTTATGGCGGCAGGCGCGCAATCATGGAGATGGTCTCGCCTGCCGGTCCCGTCTATCAGGCGGGAACGCTTTCCGGCAACCCTGTGGCGATGGCTGCCGGCATCGCCCAACTTGGCTTCCTGCGCGACCACCCGGAAATCTACCCCGCCCTCGAAAAGACGGCGGACGCGCTCTTTACAGGGCTCGCCGAAATTGCCCAGCAGAAAGGCGCGCACTGCGTCATCAACAAGATAGGCTCGATAGGCTCGCTCTTCTGGACGGACGAGCCGGTTTTCGATTTGGATTCCGCGATGAAAGCGGACACCGCGCGATACGCCGCGTATTTTAACTTCATGCTGGAACAGGGCATCTATCAAGCGCCTGCCCAGTTCGAGGCGATGTTCATCTCGGCGGCGCACACGCAAATCGAAATCGACAAGACGCTCACCGCCTGCGCCTCGGGCGCTTTCTGCCCTTGAAAAGGGCGTTCGCAGTCCAAACTGCGTATGCAGGTTTGGGGCTGCCCTATGTCGGTCAGGGCGAGCGCATTAAAATAGAAAAATCAAGGAAATCCGCAAAATTTGCGGATTGATGCAGAAAAAAGTCTGCGAATGACGCGATGAAATCGCGAATTCATAAGGATATTTTACGATTATTCGTGTGCATTCGCGTCCAAGGGGAAGGCTTTCTCAGGTACGCGACACAAGCGCGGACGCGCCAGTGCTCGCCGCCATGCTCTTAGCAGCCTGTCGGACTTCGACCAAAATCTCGCTAATAGCATCTGTTTTGATGGAAATTCGTTGAAAATTTCTTCAAAATACTATCTAATAGCATATAAAATTCGCAAAAAATGGCAAAGTCCAACAGGCTGCTAGGGCAGGAAGCGCCTGAGGCCCCCTGCTTAGGCTGTTAAGACTGCGAGCGCCGTTTGCATGGGCTGAAAGCGCCTGAGGCGCCCTCTTCCATTGTTTTTCAAAATCGTTTACACTTGTCCCTAGCCTTTTAATGGTGAAATCTTTTTTTATATTTTATGGAGAACAAAATGAAACGTATCTTATGCGCCCTTTTAATAACGGGCTCGATTTTCTTTTTTAGCTGTAGTGGGAAGAAAGCCACCGGCGAAATCCGTGTTTTGCTTGCCAACCACCCCTATGGCGAGCTCTTAAAATCCGCTATTCCTCAATTTGAACAGGAAAGCGGCATCAAAGTGCAGGTCGAAAGCCTGCAAGAAGCCCAGCTTACCCAGAAACTTACCACGGAATTTGCGACTAATTCCTCCTCAGTGGATGTTTTTATGACGCGCCCCTTGCAGGACACGCTGCTTTTTAACAAAAACGGCTGGTATGCGCCGCTCGACAGCTATGATTTTGCCGATTATCCGGCAAATACCGTCGATATTGGGCGCAAAGACGGCACACCCTACATCGTCCCGCTGGTAACCGAGTGGCAGGTGCTCTACTACCGCAAAGACCTCTTCGCAAAGGCGGGGCTGCAAGTGCCGCTTAATTTTACCGAGCTTGAGGCAGCCGCCCAGGCGCTGAATAGCGGCGACGTTGCCGGTTTCGGCTCACGGGGAGCGGGCGCGGCGGCGGTAACGCAGATGTCAAGCTATGTTTACAATTTCGGCGGGCGTTATCTTGACGGCGGCGTCGCGGTTTTCGACAGCCCCGAAGCGCTCGAAGCGATTCAGTTTTATGGAAGAATGCTCGGCAGCTACGGACCGCAGGGCATCACCTCGATGTCGTGGGAAAACCTGATGCCGGTCTTCCAGGCGGGTAAACTCGCCATGTGGACGGATGCTTCGGTCTTCTACGGGCAGGTTATCGACCCCGCGAAGACCCAGATTCCGCAGGAAAATGTCGGCGTGGCAAAGCTGCCGGCGGGTCCAAAAGCGGACAGCCCCTTCATCGTTGTTTCCTGGGCGATGGGCATTTCGGCAAAGACAAAGAATCTTGACGCGGCGCAAAAATTCCTCGACTGGGCTACCAGCCAAGAGCTTGCCATCGCGGGTATGGGGCGCAATATTACGATGGCGCGCAACTCAGCATGGCAGGATTCCGGCGTCCGTGCGGCGATGAACCCCGGCTTGATTGAAACGCAGGAGCACGCCGCGCAAAACGGCTACCCCTACGACAGACCCTTCATGAGCTCGGTCGGCAAGGCGCGCGATCTTATCGGCGAAGTGATCATCGAGTCGATTGATACGAAGGGCGCGTCGCCCCGCCTCGCAGCCTTAGCAAGCGAAAAAGCCGCCGCGGTCAACGAACTGTTAAAAACTGACGGCGAATACGGAAAATAATGAAACATAATGCTTTAGCGGGAAGTTTTTTTGAGCGTAACTTAAAATATATCTTCCCGCTGCCGGCGGCAGTCTTCATCATCCTCTTGATGGCGTTTCCCATCGTCTACACGCTCTTTGTCAGTTTTTCTGATTGGGCGCTTACTTCGGGGCGCCCGCTTACGCTCGCCGGCTTCAAAAGTTATATTGATGTGATAAAAGACAGCCGCTTCCTCAACGCCGTGTTGCGCACGTTTGCCTTCACCTTTGGCGTTGTTGCCGCCGAGACGGTGTTGGGGACGATCATTGCGTTGGTATTGAACAACGATTTTAGGGGGAAGGGATTGCTGAAGTTCCTCCTTCTCCTTCCGCTTGTAGTAACGCCGGTTGCTATCGGTATCGTGTTCAATCTTTTTTATGATCCGACGATAGGCTTCCTCAACTATATACTGAGTGTGTTGCACCTCCCGCAAAGCGGGTGGGTAACCGAGACATCCACCGTCATGCAGGCGCTGATGCTCGTCGATATATGGCAATGGACGCCGATGATCGCGCTGATCATGCTTGCCGGTCTTTCCGGGCTGCCGCATGAAGTGTTTGAATCGGCGCGGGTGGACGGCGCCGGCGGCGTGCAGACTTTTTTTCACATCACGCTGCCGATGATAATGCCGACGATGCTTACCGCGCTCGTCTTACGCGCCGTCGACGCGCTTAAAACCTACGATATTATCTATGCGATGACGCGCGGCGGTCCCGGCTATTCATCGGAAACATTAAATATTTATGCGTTTAAGCTGAGTTTTGAGTATTTCGAGATGGGGCGCTCGTCGGTGTCGCTCGTCTTTCTCTTCCTCATCGTGCTGTTCTTCAGCCTCGGAGTGATGAAACTTCGCACTCGCTTCGAAGTCTAAGGGGAAAATTATGAAGTCGTCTTGTTTACAAAAAATTTTATTTGCCCTGTTGGTTATTGCCATATTGATTCCGGTGGTGTTTCCATTTTTGTGGATGTTCTTATCATCATTCAAGACGCAGGTTGATATAATATCCTGGCCCCCAAAATTTATTTTTTCGCCGACGATGCGTAATTTTCATAAAGTTTTTGGTGAGCAGAATTTTCTTTTGTATCTAAAAAACTCAACGGTAGTCGCCGTTACGGCAGTCCTCATTTCGTTAGTGATAGGGCTCCCCGCCGCGTATTCGATAGCCCGCTATATGCAGAAAAAACTTTTAATGCTCATCCTCGTCGCCCGCTTGATGCCCGGCATCTCGTTTTTAATGCCCTGGTATATAGTTTTCTCGCGCCTCAATCTGATGGATTCTTACACGGCGTTGATACTTTCACATATACTGATTGCGCTGCCGATAGTCGTCTGGATCATGTCGGCCTACTTCGAGACGATACCCACCGAGCTGGAAGACTCCGCGCTCGTGGACGGCGCTTCGCGCCCCTACGCTTTTATCAAGATCATACTGCCGCTTTCGATGCCCGGTATCGTTACGGCAACAACATTGAGTTTTATTTTTTCGTGGAATAACTTTATGTTCTCGCAAGTCCTCAGCATGGAGAAAACAAAAACGCTCCCCATAGCCGTCTATAATTTTATGTCCTATGCTGAAGTTGACTGGGGCGGCGTCATGGCAGCCGCAGTCGCCATCGTAACACCGGCAATCATCCTCACGATGATATTCCAGAAATATGTCGTCCGCGGTTTAACCGCCGGCGCTGTTAAAGGCTAATTCAGTAATCGCTACCGTCAAGCTACAGTGATTGCTATTTCTTTCGCGGTTCGGGTGGAGGAAACCTGCGCAACACGTCAAGCATGGCGCGACGATTGTTATAGCGGCGTCGATAGAGTGCGGTCATATCGTTAACAACTTCATCCATAATTACCCTCGGCATACTCATCAATAGACTTCCGAAACCCCGCTTCGAATGCGCCAGGCAATCCCGATGAAACGCTGCCCTTAAAAGCGAACAAGGCGGTCAAATTGGCGATAGCCGCTGCTTGCACTGCTTACGCTGCGTGTTTTGCGGCTTCAAACCACATCCCGAATCTACGACAATTATTACGCACTCTGTTTCGGACAGAACACTAGTTTCCAGAGGCGCCCTTATGGTAAAGTGCAATGTGAAGAAGTCTAATAAGTCCAAGTTTGACGGGGTTTTACTTGGCATCTTGATTGTGCAATTGCTTTTTATTACCGTTAGTTCTGCGGTGTTTCTTAGAGAAGCGTCGCAGAACGCTGCTATGCCGCCGCTTCCAGCAGAAAACTTAGGCGCGGCACAGTCTCCAATCCAGCTGTTTTCCGAGAAAACATTCGGTGGCATCGGGAGAATCCGCGCCGCATTAAAGGCGGAGCGGAATATGACGCTGGCTACGGTGATAATCGAGCCTTACTTCCCCTACAACAGCGAGGACCGGGCTTTTTACGAAGAACTTGCCCTGCATATCCGCGATTTCCGTAACGCAACACTTGATTTTTTCGCAGAACTTCCAGCTTCAAGCCCCATTCTTAACGATGACGCAACCATTAAAAACAAGCTTCTGGCGCGCTATAACAGCTTCCTCAGGCTTGGAAAAATCGAAAAACTCTATTTCACAGACTTCATGGTAATTCAGTGAGCGCCCGCTTATACCCATGTACCCATGCCAAGTGCGCTCTACGAGACTCCGCTTAGTAATGAATAGTGAATAAAAAACCGCAGACGGCTTCTCAGTTTGCCCCCCGTTAAGTTTCCAAAAATAATTCCCCCCTTGACAAAAAAATCACTTTGCGTATAATAATTCCATGGCAGCTTTAGTTTTGCATAAAATATATCAATTCTATCGGTTTAATGGGTATTGACTGAAATGGACTTGTCCCCAATCGGCGTGCCCGGTTATCACCCAAAAAAAACAGGAAAAAATCTCTTTTCCGCGTTCGCTTTTTCAAGTGTTTCGTTTAACTGGCGAGTGCTTCTACCGGTAGCCAGTCTGGGCATCGTGCTGACGTTGCACCTGATTTTACCCGTTCATGCAAATTACCGTCCAAAATTACTGCCCTTTTTTAGCAATTTTATCTTCCTTTTATTGATTTTGTACAGCGCCGCCGCGATTGCAAGCATTTTTAGCCCCGTATTACGAAAAAAATTGAGTTTTAAGGCGGGTTTTCATGCCACAGGCTACCTCGCACTGGGGCTTTATGACCTTATCACCCTCAAATTTAACGTAATTCCTTACATTTACTTCCCCGCACCCGAACGGATTATCAGCGTTTTTGCCGAAGATTGGCTTTTTTTGCTCCGCTGCCTCGTCTATTCGCTGCGCCTCCTCGCCGGCGGCTTTATCACAGGCGCGCTCCTCGGCGTGTTTACCGGAACGCTTATCGGCTGGAGCCGGCGTTTCAATTATTGGATCATGCCCTTTATCCGCGTCGTGGGACCCATCCCGTCAACCGCGTGGATTCCGGTCGCGCTCGTCGTATTCTTCGAGCCCACCAGCGCCAGCATATTCCTTATCGCGCTCGGCGTCTGGTTCCCCACGACCGTGCTGACCAGCTCTGGGATTATGAACGTCCGCAAGAGCTATTTTGAAGTGTCCAGCACACTCGGCGCAAGCGACCTCCGCATGATATTGACGGTTGCGCTTCCCGCCGCCGCCCCCAATATTTTTACCGGGCTCTTTAATGGCACCTCAGCCTGCTTCCTCACGCTCATGGCTGCCGAGATGATCGGCTGCAAGTTCGGCATCGGTTGGTATATCAACTGGCAGCGGGAAATGCTTTCCTACGCCAACGTCTATGCGGCGCTCATCATCATTGCGGTCACGTTTTCATGTCTAATCGGGCTGCAATTCAAGATTCGCAACAAGGTGCTCGCATGGCAGAAGGGAACGATACGGTGGTGAAGGTAGCAATGAATGAATCAATAAATAGATACTCTCTTAACGAAGGCAAAGCTGAACCCAGATGTGGCGGACTAATAGAAATCAAAAAATTGCGCAAGACGTTTCCCCGTAACGAGGGGCAGGACATTGTGGTCTTGGATGATGTCGACCTTACATTCGAGCGCGGGGAATTTATCAGTCTGATAGGTCCGTCGGGTTGCGGGAAGTCGACGCTCCTCCGCCTTATCGCCGGTCTTACGCAGCAGGATTCGGGCGCTCTCAGTCTGGACGGTGTTGCAATAACAAAGCCCGGTTACGAGCGCGGGCTCGTCTTTCAGGATCCGACGCTTTTCCCTTGGATGACTATTTACGAAAACATTGCCTATGGGCTGCGTTCACGGGGTATATATAAACTTAAAAAGCACACCATCCCCAGTTTTTTTAAGCTGGTCGGGCTTGATGGTTTCGAGAAATCGTATCCTCACCATCTATCGGGCGGTATGGCGCAGCGGGCGGCACTGGCGCGCACGCTGGTGAATCAACCAAAGGTGCTGCTGCTCGATGAGCCGTTGGGGGCGCTCGACGCATTCACGCGCATGAATATGCAGGACGAGATTCTGGCGATTTGGCAGCAACAGCAGATGACGACGGTGATGGTCACGCACGATGTCGACGAAGCTATCTACATGGCAACCAGCATCATCGTGATGTCCGCGCGTCCTGCGAAAATAGAAAAAGTCATCAAGGTTGAAGCAGCGCACCCCCGCCGCCGCGACTCAAACGATTTTCTAGAACTGCGCACCGAAATATTGCGCATATTGCACTTCGCCGGCAGTGCCTTAGGAGGAACAACATGGAGTATAAAAAACTATTAGAGTTATTAGCTCGGTATAAACCAGAGATGAGTCCTGCCGAACGGGCGGCGGCTTATCAAAATGGGCAGGAGGTGGATCATTTGCCCTATTCACTTTTATCACCTGATCCTGTTTTCGCCGAAATATTCGGCTGGACGACGAGTCAACTGAATGAAGACTTTGAAATTAAAGCCGAAGTCATTAAACGAAAAAAAGAAGAGTTTGGCATCGAAGGGCTGAGCGTTCCATTGGGGCTTAAATTACTGGGAGAGGCTTTGGGGTCGACGCTGTGGAAACCGAATCATGGAAGTGATTATATCAGCGATTTTATTCTTCACGATTATGCAAATTTTGATAAACTAAACTCGAGCGATCCATACAAGAATGAAGTGCTGAGCAAACTTTTGGAACTTGCTAAAAAATTGAAAGATAGATTTCCTGATATGAAGATAGGCACCGGTGTCGGCGGTCCTCTTACAACAGCCGCCGCACTGCGCCCTGCCGAAAGCCTCATGCGTGATACAAAAAAAAATCCCGCAATGTTACGCGCTGTTTTGGATTTAGCAGTTGACGCCTCGCTTAAATGGGTGGAAGTTTTCTGTAAAGAGTTTGGTCCGGTTCGTGTCGGTTTTGCGGATCCGGTTACCTGTATGAATATGTTTGGTAAAAAACAGTTTGATGAATTTTCATTGCCGTATATAAAGCGGCTTTCGGAAGGAATAACCACAATTAGCGGCTTCCCGCCGAGCGCCCATATATGCGGTAAAACAAAAGCGCTCTGGGCGGATCTTGCCGATACAGGTATAGGCGCGTTGAGTATCGATAACTGCGAGGATCTTGAAGAAGCAAAAATTGCCGTCGGCAATAAACTTGCCCTGTCAGGAAATGTCGCGCCGGTCGATGTGCTGAAGATGGGCACGATAGATGATGTTATAGAAGCCTGTAAAGTATGTATCCGTAAATGCGGCGATAACCCCAAAGGCTTCATGCTGGATTCAGGCTGCCAAGTTCCGTTAGGCACCCCCCGCAGAAATATAGAAGCCTATATATACGCCGCCAGAAAGTATGGACGCGGCGCCAGAAAAGGCGTGATGCCCCAGGGAGTGAATGATGAGTAAAAAAGATTTTTTATATATTAGGAGAAAAAAAATGAAAAAGATTTTTAGTATTTTAATGGTTGCGGCGTTTTTGTTTGCAATCATTGGGTGTAGCAAGAAAGAGGCGGCAAAGAGTGAAGAAGATCGTGTTACGTTCGAATTTGAACTTAACACTGACGCTGGGGGAAAAGAAGCAAAAGAAGCAAAACTTTATGTTCCGTATCCACGAACAGAGCGGCAGCAGGATATTTCAGACGTTGTTATAAGCGGCAATTATGACAAGTACGAAATCAAAGAGGATGCTGAAAGCGGCGCCGCATACGTATATGCACAGTGGGCTGATATTGGAAAAATCGCGGATGCGCCAAAAATGACTTTTGCATTTAATGTTGATTCTCATTTTACTAAGGGCGCGCCGCTTAAAACAGGCAAGGAACAAATACCGGATGATATAAAAAAATATTTGCAAGCAAGCCGGTATATCCCCTGTGATGACGCGGCGCTTGTTGCCAATGCGGAGGAAGCGGTCGGCAATTCCAAAACGATGCTGGAAAAGGCGCGCGCTGTGTATGAATGGACGGTAGCTAACACTTATCGAAATGCCTCTATCGTAGGCTGTGGATTGGGGCAGCCTTTAGTTACGCTGAACGAGGACGGCGGCGGCGGAAAGTGCGCCGATATTAGCTCGGTGTTTGTGGCTGTTTTGCGCGCCGCCGGTATCCCCGCGCGGGAAGTATATGGATTGCGTATTGCCGGTAAAGACGGGGAAATAACCGGCGATTTTCATTGTTGGAGTGAATTTTATTTACCCGACACTGGTTGGGTGCAAGCCGACCCCGCCGATGTTCGTAAGGCGATGCTCGTAGAAAATCTGCAACTCGATGATCCTAAAACCGGCGAATGGAAAGAATTTTTTTGGAACGGAGACAATCTATATCGCATTATTGTAAGCCGCGCTGATAAAGGGTTGCGCTTCGACCCTCCGCAATCAGGCGAAGCGCTGGATTATTTTATGTATCCGTTCGCGCAAGTCGACGGCACGACGCTCAATTATTTTGATAATAAAAATTTTGTATATACCGTAACGTATCAAAAAGGGAAGAAGGAGTAATTAAAAATGGCGGAACATTTTTTGGATTGTATCGGCGAAGCGTGTCCTGTGCCGCTTATTAAAGCGAAGCAAGAGCTTGCCGGTATGCATAGCGGTGATGTGTTGACTATCAATGTTGACCACACCTGCGCGATTAAGAACATCCCCGATTATATGAGCGGCTTGGGTTACCCAGCGGAACTCAAAGAAACCGGTGAAGGTGAATGGGATATTGTCGTTAAAAAAACATAAGGTAATAATATGGAAAAAAATAAAACAAACTATTACGCAATTCTATGTAAGAACGAATGGAGTTATACGACAGGCGCGGTCATTATGGCGCTCCTCGCGGTTTCTATGGCTGCCTTCGGCGGCGCATGGGGAATCGTCGGTCCCTTTGCTATTTGGGGGGGTAAAACGCTTGCCCTCTTCAGCGCAAATGCGGATTCATGGAAAATATTTAACGGACAGTTGTCTAAATATAGTTTTCTAAATAACCAGGGGTCTATCACCGACATCGCGCTTATTTTCGGCGCTCTGATTTCCTGTCTGCTCGCCTCGCAATGGAAACTGAGGATGATTAAAAGTACGAGGCAGGTTTGGGCGGCAGTCGTTGGCGGTTTATTGATGGGCATTGGAACGAGGATCGCGCCCGCCTGTAATATAGGCGCCATGTTTTCTTCTATCCCGCAGTTCAGTTTAAGCGGCTGGATTTATCTTGTATGCGCGGTCGCGGGAGCTGTAGTGGGGGGGAAGATGCTCGTGCGCTGGTTTATCCCGCCTGTATCCCATGAACGCAGAACACCGCGAAAAAAATTAAGCGAGGCGGAACATAAACGGAACAGGCGTATACAAATCGCCGCAGCAATGCTTCTTCTTGTACTTGGTTTTATAGCCGCCTATGCTGCCAAAGCTCAAGCGCCGTTAGCGGGTATTTTTATTTTTGTTGGTTTAGGTTTAGGGTATGCGATTCAACGTTCACGGTTTTGTTTTACCGCCGCGATGCGCGACCCCGCTCTTACAGGCAGCACTAAAGTAACGAAAGCGTTGATTGCCGCGCTTGCCGTTTCTACCATCATGTTTACCGGAATACATATAGCGCGCTATGGTATCGACCTTGCAAAATTACCGGAAACAATTCCTGGCGGCAATGTTGCCTTGCATCTGCCTATCGGTTCATTTTTATTCGGTATAGGAGCAGCCATCGCCGGATGCTGTGCCTCCGGTACATTTATCCGCATTGGCGAAGGCTATGTTCAAAGTATGATAACCTTTGTATTTTTCATCGCAGGCTCTTTACCCGGCGCATGGCTTATGCAAAATGTTGTCAAGCCAAATCCCCTACTCAGTTCAGGTAAAGCAATCTACCTTCCAAAATTGTTTGGTGGTTTTGGTCCCGCACTGCTCATTCAATTACTCCTCCTACTTGCTCTGTGGATTATCGCCGATCACTGGGAGAAGAGAGCAATGAGGAATGAACAGAGAACAGAGAATAGAGAATAGAGAATAATGAACTAATATTTTTTTTTAAGGAGAAAAAAAATGAAAAAGATTTTTAGTGTTTTAATGATTGCGGCGTTTCTGTTAGCAATCATCGGGTGTAGCAAGAAAGATGCTGCAAAGAGTGAAGATGACTATGTGTTTAAGGTTGGTATTCCCATAAACGGAAATCTCTGCGCGGCGCCAATATACATAGCGATTGATCAAGGCTACTATGAAGAAGAGGGACTCAAATGGGATTGGGCAAAAATTGGTGATGGTGAGGTGTATAACCTCCTTACCAACGGTAATGTCGACGGAACGGCCGGCTTGATGATAGGACTGATTCAGCCGCTCACCAACGGGCTGCCGGCGCAGATTCCGCTTGCCCTCCACACAGGCTGCATCAAGATACTTGTTCGCGGAGACGACACATCTATAAAGACAGCCTCCGACCTTAAGGGAAAGAAAATCGGCGGAGGCAGCCCGAGTGCAAGCGCCCTCCTCTTTACCAAACGCCATCTGGCGGCTGCGGGTTTCAAAGTTGAGGGGGAAAACGCCGATTTTGAATTCATCTATCAGAGCGCCGCCGAATTGCCGCTGTTCCTTGAACGGGGCGGCGTTGACGCAATCGCGCTGAGCGACCCGGGCGCTCAAATCGCTCAAGATTCCAGGGGCTTCCGCGCCATCGTTGATAACGCAACAGACGATCAGTATAAAGATGAATTCTGCTGCGTGGTTCCCGTGCGCTCCGAAACAATTAAGGAACATCCCGAAGCAACGGCAAAATATCTGCGCGCTCTTCAGAAAGGCGCGAAGTTTGTGCAGGAACATCCCGACGAGACCGTGCAAATTCTTACCAACAACAAGTATGTCGCCGGCGACCCGCTAGTGAACGCCAGAATTCTTAAAACCTACAACTACCGTTCATCGGTAAGTCAGGTGCTTCCCGCCCTTGAACGCAACGCGAAAGACTTGCAAAGGCTTGGACTTATCAAGCCTGATGTCGATGTCAACGCTTTGATACGGGATGTTTACATCAAGGTGCCCGGTGTACCGGAATCGTTGTTTTAGTGCCACAGGCACTTTCTGACCCTTCCGTTTTATAAGGAAACGGGGGTGGTGATATAGTGAGCAGTGAGTAGGTTTTTTTACACACTGTCCACTACACATTACCAACTAAATTTTATAGGAGAAAAAAATGTTTACATTTCAGAATTTGCAAATTATCATCGCTCTGGTCGTGTTCGCGTTGCTAATCTGGGCTCTTGCCGCATTGCGCCGCAAGTTGAACGCGGGATTTAGCGCTGTAGTTGCCATCGCTCTTGTGGCGGGCATTGCATACGGTATCGTCGTACAAGCGCTATTCGGCGTGCCTCTTAGCGACGGCAGCGGGGTATCGGCGGGCATACGCGAATGGGTGAACTTAATTGGCGTCGGTTTCATACATGTGTTGCAGTTGGTTATCGTGCCGCTCGTTACGGTATCAATTATCACCGCTATAACAAAAACAACCGGGTCGGCGCAGGGTGCAAGAAAGACGGGGAAAATAATCGGCGTGTTGCTTGCAACTACGGTTATATCGGCGGTTTTATCAATAATAGTTACAGCCGTTTTTGGATTGAGCGCGGACAAACTTATAGAATATAGCGCTTCTTCGAGACAGCCGGCTTCAGTAAGCGGCGCAATCCTTGATCTTATACCATCAAATTTATTTGCGGCTCTTGCGGGTGGCTCGGTGCTGCCTGTGGTTTTTATCGCGGCGCTTATCGGAATGGCCTATATATCGGTTAAAAAGATCGCGCCCGATTCGGCGCTAAAGTTTGAATCGTTTTTACATACGGCCTACGAATTCGTAATGAAGGTTGTTGAGTTTGTAATTGACTTTACACCGTACGGCGTGCTTGCAATAATGTCGTCGCGCATCATCGCGGGTAATTGGCAGGTGGTGGCGCAGCTCGGTATTATTACCGGCGGAATATTTGCCGCACTCATCTTAGTCTTTATATCCCATTTGGTCATTTTTGCGCTGTTCGGATTAAATCCCATACGCTTTGTTAAAACATCTTCGGCGGCTCTGTTGTTTGCTTTTTCATCGCGCAGCAGCGCCGCGACAATGCCCCTTACAATAAAGGCGCAAACGGCTCTGGGCGTAAGTGAGGCAAATGCCAATCTCGCGGCTTCACTCGGCACCTGTGTTGGGCAAAACGGCTGCGCGGGCGTGTTCGTTACAATGCTGGCAATACTCGTGGGGCTTGTCCAGGGTTGGAACGTGTGGAGTGCGGCATTTCTAATTCCGCTTGTATTGTATGTGGTTATTGGTTCAATAGGCACGGCAGGCGTGGGCGGAGGAGCCACAAATGTGTCGCTCTTTGTGCTATCGCTTATGGGCTTGCCCATTGAGCTTGTCGCCGTACTTATTGCCGTTGACTTTATCGTTGATATGGGCAGAACAGCGTTAAACGTATCTGATAGTATTTTGGCGGGCTATGTGGCTGGCAAGTGGGAACACGAAATAGTGAGTAGTGAGTAGTTTTTGCTATCCACTAATCACTAACAACTAATTTTATAGGAGAAAGAAAATGAAAAAAACAATTTGTATTGCGGCAATTCGTAAAGAGGCTGAAGAACTTTATCGCAACCATGATTTTTATTGTTCGGAAGCAATAGCGTCTACCATTCGCCGTCAGATTGAGCCTGAAATGCCGGCAGAGGCTATCGCTATGGCTTCGGGATTTCCTGTCGGCGTCGGGGGCGCCCTCTGTATGTGCGGAGCGGTATCCGGCGGCATAATGTGTCTTGGATATTTTTTTGGAAGGACACAGCCAAAAGATGATAAAGTTAATAAAGCAATGGCACTTTCAAAAGAGTTATATGACGCTTTTACAGGAAATCATAAAGTTGCCTGTTGTAAAATTTTGACGAAGGGTATGGAACTGGGATCCCCCGTTCACATGGAGCAATGTATTTCATTTACCGGCGAAGTCGCGGCAAAAACAGCGGAAATAATTGCGCGTGAATTGAACATCAAGATTGAACAGTGAATAATGATGTTAATAAATTTTTTTATATATAGGAGAAAAAAATGAAAAAGATTTTAAGTGTTTTAATGATTGCGGCGTTTTTGTTTGCAATCATCGGTTGTAGCAAGAAAGATGCTGCAAAGAGTGAAGATGACTATGTGTTTAAGGTCGGCATTTCCTTGAACGGTCTCTGTAATGCGCCGCTCTATGTGGCGATTGACAAAGGCTATTTTGATGAAGAGGGGCTGAAGTGGGAACGCACCAATGTTGGCGACGGTGAGGCATTTAACCTGCTTACCAATGGTAATGTTGACGGGCTCAATACCTTGATGGTGGGGCTCATTCAGCCGCTTACCAACGGGCTTCCCGTTCAGATTCCGCTTGCCCTCCATACCGGTTGTATCAAACTGTTGGTTCGCGGAGATGACCCGTCCATCAAAACATTCGCCGACCTTAAGGGAAAGAAAATTGGCGGGGGCAGCCCGAGCGCGACTAGCGTCCTCTTTGCTAAACGGTTTCTGGCAGCAGAGGGATTCAACGTAGAGGGTGAGAACGCCGATATTGAATTTGTCTATCAGAGCGGCGCCGAATTGCCGTTGCTCCTTGAACGCGGCGGTGTTGACGCAATCGGGCTTACCGACCCCTCAGCCCAAATCGCGCAAAACACAAAAGGCTTTCGCGCCATCATCGATATGGCGGTTGACGAAGGGTACAAAGACGAATTCTGTTGCGTGGTTCCCGTGCGCTCCGAAACAATCAAGGCGCACCCTGAAGCGACGGCAAAATTTTTGCGCGCGGTTCAGAAGGCTGCCAAGTTTGTGCAGGAAAACCCCGACGAAACCGTGCAAATTCTCGCCAATAACAAGTATGTCCCCGGCGACCCGCTTATGAACGCCGCAATTCTAAAAACTTTTAGTTACCGCGCATCGGTCAGCCAAGCGTTGCCAGCACTCGAACGTAACGCAAGAGATATGCAGAGAATTGGACTCATCAAAGCTGATGTCGATGTCGACGCATTGATACGGGATGTTTATGTCCAAGTGCCCGGTGTGCCGGATTCGCTGTTTTAGCGCCACAGGCGCGCTCAGCTTTCCGTTTGATAAGGGAATGGGGTATAAGCAGTTTGTTTTTTAAGGAGGATTTGCGCTACGATAAAATCAATGGATGAAGCGATAATCTGTTTTGAAAGCACCTCCCAAGCTATTATGGCGGAGCAGGCGTTCCTCGAACGAAAATTGGACGTTCGTGTTATGCCCAAACCGTCCAGCATTAAAGCGGGATGCGGGTTTTGTCTGCGGTTTATGCCGGAGGCACTCGAACAAGCTGTCGCCTTTCTGTCGGAGTGCGGAGTGAATATTACAGAAACGTATCGCATGGTGAAGGAACCGGACGGGACGGTCTCGTATTTAATGAGCAATAAGCAATGAGCAATGAGCAATGAGCAATGAAAAAAAATTTATAGGAGAAAATGATGAAAAGAGTTTTAGGTGTTTTAATGACTGCGGCGCTTCTGCTTGCAGTTATCGGTTGCAGCAAGAAAGATGCGGCAAAGAGCGAAGACGACTATGTGTTCAAGATTGGCTACACATTCCTCTGTCATGCGCCATTATACATAGCGCTTGACAAGGGCTACTATGAGGAGGAAGGGCTCAAATGGGAAATAGTCCAGGTCGGTGACGGCGAGGCGTTCAACCTCCTCACCAACGGCAGTGTGGATGGCTTAATCACCTTGATGGTGGGGCTCATTCAGCCGCTGTCCAACGGGCTTCCGGTGCAGATTCCGCTTGCCATGCACACCGGCTGCGTCAAGGCTTTGGTCAGGGGAGACGATGCGTCCATCAAGACATTCGCCGACCTCAAGGGAAAGAAAATCGGTGGTGGAGGACCGAGTTCACCTCCGCTCCTCTTTGTCAAGCGTTTCTTGGCGGGTCAGGGATTCAAAGTTGACGGGGAGAACGCCGATGTCGAATTCATCTATCAGACCGGCGCGGAATTGCCGCTGCTCCTTGAACGCGGCGGTGTTGACGCAATCGCGCTGGTAGACCCTGCCGCGCAAATCGCCCAGAACGCGAGGGGCTTTCGTGCCATCATTGATAATGCGGTAGATGAAGCGTATAAAGACGAATTCTGCTGCGCAGTTCCGGTGCGCGCCGAAACGATTAAGGCGCATCCCGA
Source organism: Spirochaetaceae bacterium (assembly GCA_031290205.1). Classification (GTDB taxonomy): domain Bacteria; phylum Spirochaetota; class Spirochaetia; order Treponematales; family Breznakiellaceae; genus JAITXS01. The sequence continues at coordinate 12,326 of JAITNZ010000177.1, read as the reverse complement.
AGCAACGGCGAAATTTTTGCGTGCCATCCAAAAGGCTGCCAAGTTTGTGCAGGATCATCCCGACGAGGCAGCGCAGATCCTGTCCGACAATAAGCGTGTTGCCGGCGACCCGCTGGTGAATGCCGGGGTTCTCAAAACCTTAAGCTATCGCGCGTCGGTCAGCCAGGCGTTGCCCGCGCTTACCCGCAACGCGAGAGATATGCAGCGGCTTGGGCTTATCAAGGCTGATATTGATGTCGACGCTTTGATTCGGGATGTTTATGTCGAGGTTCCCGGCGTACCGGACTCGCTTTTCTAGTAGGGAGTAGGGAGTAGGGAATATGCGGGTTCGAGGATTTCTGATACTAACGTGGAATCTCACAGTAGCAACAGAGACTTACAGAGTGAAAATCCACTCCCCACTCCCTATAACCCACTCCCCATTAGGTTCGGGTGGTTAGCGCTTATTCCGATGGTTAGAAAAAAATTTATAGGAGAAAAAATGAAAAAGATTTTTGTGTTTTTAATGACTGCGGCGCTTCTGCTTGCAGTTATCGGTTGCAGCAAGAAAGATGCGGCAAAGAGCGGAATTTTAGGCAAGATTGTGGCGGGCTTTCAGCCGAGTTCCAGTACAACGCTTCCCATGCTGGCTGTCGAGGAAGGCTATTTTAAGGATGCGGGCGTGGATGCGGAATTGGTATCATTTTCGAATACCGCCGACGGACTCGCCGCGCTCGAATTGGGCAAACTCGATGTGGGCGTATCCTTCGGGACAAGCGCCCCGCTCGCGCTGGCGGTGAACGGCGCGAAGCTGGTTATCATCGCGGGGAACCAGACCGGCTCTCACCCCATTTTTACCAAAGCCGAAAATGCGGGCAAGTATAAGGACATATACGGGTTTAAGGGGAAGATTGTGGGTTCGCCGCGCCTCTATACCCCCGACGTCGTATTTCGCGGGGCGCTTTTTGAAGCCGGTATTGAACCGGGACGCGACCTTGAGATTATCGAATTCAAGCGGCCAGTGGATGTGCTCGAAGCGGTAAAAAGCGGGAAGGTCGATGTGGGCATCGGTCCTAACGGGCTCGTGGTTCAGATACGCGAGGCGGGACTCGCCACGCCGCTTTACACGACAGACCTCTTCCCCCGCCACCCCTGCTGCCGCATTGTTACGACCCAAGCCGCGATCAAAGACAAGCGGGCGGCTCTTGTCGCGTTTCTGAAAGGAATGTTGCTTGCGGAACGGAAATTCGTCGAAGACCCTGAATCGGGGGTTCGGGCGAATATCAAACAGCAGAATTTTACCGAGCAGAACGCGCGCGATATCACGTTCTCGCCTCACGCTGAGTATTCGCTCGATCCAAATACCAACGCGGTAGTCAAAATGTTTAACCAAATGAAGTCGATCGATTACCTTGATCCTTCTACAACGGTCGACCCCTATGCGCTGATTGACACCTCGCTCTACGTTGAAGCATTGGAAGCGCTTAAACAAGAAGCGCCTTCCCCTTACTGGAATACGCTTAGCACGCTTTTTGCAGAGCAGAATACCTAAGCCCGATGAATGCTTATATCAGCATTGACGATGTAGTTTTTGGGTATGGCAAGGAAGACGTGCTCTTTCATGTCAACCTTTCCATATCCAAAGGCGAATTTGTTTCGGTGATCGGACCCTCCGGCTGCGGCAAGAGTACGATGCTGCGCCTTCTTGCCGGCCTTATCTTTCCGCACGAGGGTTCCATTACGGTCAACCATAAAACAATTTCCGGTCCCGGGCTTGACCGCGCGGTTGTCTTTCAGGACTACAGCCTCTTCCCTTGGATGACCTGCCTTCAGAATGTCGTGCTTGCGCTTGAACAGGCTTGCCTTGGCGAGTCAAAAGCGGAGAGGGAAAACATAGCGGAGACGTATCTTGAGCTTGTCGGGCTTTCGGGGCAGGGGAAGAAACTTCCGGGAGAGCTTTCAGGCGGTATGCGCCAGCGCACGGCGATTGCGCGCGCCCTCGCGCAGAACGCGCCGATACTCCTCATGGATGAGCCCTTTGGCGCTCTTGACGAAATTACCCGTGCGAAGCAGCAGGATGCGTTACTTGATTTGTGGCAGGGGACCTCGGGCGAAACCGGAAAGACTATTCTGTTTGTCACCCACGATGTCGAGGAAGCGCTGATACTTGGCGACCGGGTAATTGTCATGGGCGCACAGCCCGGACGCATCGTGTTCGAGGAAACGGTCAGCCTTGACAGACCGCGCTCGCACAGTTCTTCACTGCATCATCCGAATTTCGCGGGATTGCGTAACAGCCTGCTGGACAAACTGAATGTGCTTGTTGGTGAGCTTATCGAACATGAGATTGTTGTGGAGGACGGTTCGAGAATATGAAAAAGATTATGGAGAATGGTTCGAAAATATGAAAAAAATTGTGGAGGACGGTTCGAGAATATGAAAAAGATTATAGAGGATGGTTCGAGAATATGAAAAAAAGCGGTTTAAGCCGGTATGTAGGCTCTATCCTGATATTTGCCGGTTTGTTCTTTGTCTACGCGCTCATTACCGATATTGGAAAATTGCTCAACCCTTTGATATTCCCGGGACTCGGGAAAATATTTCGGGCGCTCATTTCTTCAAGAAAATTGCTTTTTATCGGTTTTTTAAGCTCGATGCGCCTTCTCTTTCCCGCGCTCCTGCTTGCCATCGTCCTCGGTGTGAGCATAGGCGCCGTTGTGGGGCTTAACGAAAAACTGAAACGGCTTTTTATGCCCATCTTCAGCGCGCTTAATCCGATACCTCCGACAATGCTCATTCCCTATGCCATCGCGATATTTCCGACATTCTGGTTGTCTTCGGCATCAATCATCATGATTGGCGTTTTCTGGCCCGTCTTGCGCAGCACAATACACGGCATCATATTCCTTGAGCCGCGCTGGATTGATAACGCGAGATGCCTTAATCTGAAAGGCGCGAAACTTGTTTTTAAGATTATCCTGCCGGGAATTATGCCGCAGATTTTTGCAGGTATTGAGTCAGGGCTTATCATGAGTTTCATCCTGCTCACCGTCGGCGAGATATTCGGCGCGCGGGCAGGTTTGGGCTATTTTGTGCAGTACTACGCCGATTTTGCCGAGTACGACCGCGTGCTTGCCGGTATGTTCGTGCTGTCGTTAGTCGTCCTGCTCATCACCTTAGGATTCAATCGCCTCAAAACGCGGGTGTTGTATTGGACAAAGAAGCGGTAGCGACGCCACAGCCGGTGCCTGCGGCACTTCTGCCTTCCGTTTGATAAGAGAACGGGGTGCATAGCAAGTGATTTTTTATAGGAGGAGAATGTATGACAGCACTTGAAAGAATGAGCGCATACAATAAGGGTGAAGCGATTGACCGCCTCCCCTGTGTGCCAATCGTGGGGAATACGGGCGCGCGCGTTATCGGCGAAAAGGTTTCCAGTCTGCGCAGGGACGGAAAACTCCTCGCAAAAGCACAGATTGAGGCATACCGAAAATTCGGCTATGACAATATCCGTGTTTTTACCGACCTCTTTACTCTGCCCGAAGCTCTTGGCGCAAAAGTCTACGTTCCCGACGACGAGACCGCCTATATTGAAGAACCGGCAATCAAAAGCGCGGCGGAAATCAAAACGCTCACACCCGCCGAATCGGCAAAGAGTCCCATTCTCCAGCGCTGCCTCGAAGCGATGCGGATAACGATCGACGCGGTTGGAAAGGAAGTGCCGGTTGCAGGCGCCCTTACCGCACCCTTTACGGTCGCCTGTCTCGTGATAGGTGAAGAAAATATTGCCCGCCTCATGTTGCACAACCCTGCCGCCGTCCATGAACTCTGCGAGATTTCATTACAAAGTTGCCTTAATTACGCGAAAGATATTATCGAGACCGGCTGCTCACCGAGTCTTTCCGACCCGATGGGTTCGGGCACGGTTATCAGCAGGAAGCATTTCCAGACCTTTGCCTTCCCCTATCTAAAACGGCTCATTGCAGACATACAGAGCCGAGGAAAATCAGTAACGCTTCATATTTGTGGAAAAACCGAAAAAATATGGGACCTGATGGCTGATACCGGAGCAAATTGCCTCAGTATAGACAATGAAGTCTCGATGCGCTCGGCGAAAGAAGCGGTCGGCAGCCGTGTCAGAATTATGGGAAATGTACCGCCCTCCGAAGTCATGTTTCAGGGAACGGTAGCCGATGTCCGGGAGGCGACGCGGCGCTGTATCGAGGAAGCCTACGACTCCCCGAAAGGGGTCATCATCGCTACCGGTTGCAGCCTCGCTACTAATACGCCGTTTGAAAACATCAGCGCGATGGTCAAGACCGTAGAGGAAGCCGGGGTGTGCTTCCCAATTCGTGGTATATAGAGCGTGGGGAGTAGGGGAAGAGGGGGAAGTATCCCCCTACGCGCGCACTTTGTTGCGCGCTACCTCCTCTGCGGGGGAGTGCCCCCGCAACGCCCCCCCGTTGGCAATTTGGAATTTACCACGAAAAATAAATTGCACCTTGGAAGCGCCTGAGGCGCCCTCTTGACAGTTACATTGAGTAATGCTATGCTTATACCTAGCAAATATATAAATATAATAGGAATTATCCTTTGAGTCAGACTTTTATCATACAATTCATACCCCTCTATATCGATGCCATCATTTTGGTGCTTAAACTCTGCTTCTTTGGGGTGCTTTACTCACTGGTAATCGGGTTTTTCTGCGCGCTTGTCCGCTATTACCGCGTGCCAGCTCTTAAGCGGCTTTGCGGCGCCTATATCGAACTTTCGCGGAATACGCCGCTTTTGATTCAGCTTTTTCTCCTCTACTTCGGGCTGCCCCGCATAGGGATAACCTTCACTTCGTTTACCTGCGCGGTCGTAGGGCTTTCGTTCCTCGGCGGCTCCTACATGGCAGAGGCATTTCGGGGCGGCTTCGAGGCAATTAGCAAAGGACAGATTGAGGCGGGGCTTTCGATTGGGCTCTCCCAGCCGCAGCTGATACGCTTTGTCGTGCTGCCCCAAGCCCTCGCCGTCTCGATGAGCGCGCTGGCTGCCAACGTGCTCTTCCTCATCAAGGAGACGGGCGTGGTGAGCATCATCGCGCTCTCGGACCTCATCGCCGTGGCACGGCAGCTTATCGGGATGTATTATAAAACAAACGAATCGCTGGTGCTGCTCGTTGCCGGCTATCTGGTGCTGCTGCTGCCGCTTTCGTTCTTGTTCCGCTTCGCGGAAAGGAGGCTGCGTTTTGCAGGGTTTGGACATTCTCTTTGACGGCATCAACATGCAGCGTATCCTCGGCGGGCTGTGGATAAGCGCCCGCATCGCGCTTGTTTCCGTAACGCTTTCGATGGTGGCGGGGATTTTCACAGGTATCCTGATGACCAAGCAGAGCCTGATTTTGCGCGTCGTCTGCCGCTTCTATCTGGAAGCGATGCGGATTATCCCGGTGATAGTCTGGCTCTTCATCATATATTTTGGACTTTCCATCAACTTTCACCTGAATTTGAGCGGCGAAACAGCCTCGATACTCGTTTTTGTCCTCTGGGGCGCCGCCGAAATGGGCGATCTGGTGCGCGGCTCCATCACCAGCATCGATCATCATCAGTATGAAAGCGGCTATGCGCTGGGACTTTCCCAAGCGCAGGTATATTTCTTTGTCATCATCCCGCAGGCAGTGCGCCGCTTGATACCGGGCGCCATCAATCTGACAACCCGTATGATAAAAAGCACGTCGCTTGTCGTGATGATCGGCGTGGTCGAGGTGCTGAAAATCGGACAGCAGGTCATCGAAGCCAATCGCTTTCAAAGCCCGGACGCCGCCTTCTGGGTTTACGGATTGATATTTTTGCTTTATTTTATTCTTTGTATGCCGCTCTCTCGGGTTTCAAAGTATTTGGAGAGGCTATGGCAGTAAAGCGAAAGCCGGTTTTGGAAATCGTGCGCCTTTTCAAGGAATTTGACGGCAATCCGGTGCTCAAAGATGTCTCGCTGTCCATCAATAACCGGGAAGTCGTCGTGATTTTGGGTCCTTCCGGCTGCGGGAAAAGCACCCTGCTCCGTTGCATCAACGGGCTCGAGACTATACAGGCAGGCGAAATACGCCTCGATGGCACGCTGATAAGCGCTAAAGACAGCGACTGGAGGCTTATCCGCCAGAAAATCGGCATGGTTTTTCAGTCCTACGAACTCTTCCCGCACATGACGGTGCTGGAAAATGTCCTTTTGGGTCCAATTCAGGTGCAAAAACGGGACAGAAAAGAGGCAAAACGTGATGCGATGGCACTCTTAGAGCGAGTAGCGCTCCAAGATAAGAGCCGAGCCTTCCCCCGCCAGCTTTCCGGCGGGCAAAAACAACGCGCCGCCATAGTCCGTGCCCTGATGATGAACCCCGAAATCATGCTTTTTGATGAAATAACCGCCGCGCTCGACCCCGAAATGGTCCGCGAGGTGCTGGATGTTATGCTGGAACTGGCAAAAAGCGGGATGACGATGCTTATCGTTACCCACGAAATGCAGTTTGCCAGCGCCGTTGCCGACCGCGTCGTTTTTATCGACGGCGGCGAGATTGTCGAGGAAAACGAGCCGAAACAGTTCTTTTCCCAGCCAAAAACCGAGCGGGCGTCGCGGTTTTTGAATATTTTCAGTTTTGATAACGCCTTGAAGCTAGGAGACTCCTAAACTTTAGGCTTTAGCCTCTCGTTTAGTCTCATATATTATTATTCCTATAGGAGGGAAAAAATGAAAAAGCTATTGTTTGTATTACTGGCTTTTATGATGGCTGTTGCTGCCTTTGCAGGCGGACAACAGGATGCGAGCGGCTCTCTTGAAAAAATCAAGAAGGCGGGGAAAATCAGGATAGGTATATTTTCCGATACACCCCCGTTTGGTTTTGTCGACGCAAAGGGCATTTACCAAGGATACGATGTGTATTTCGCACACCGCATCGCCAAAGATATGCTCGGTGACGAAAATGCTATCGAATTTGTCTCGGTCGACCCGGCAAACCGCGTCGAATTCCTGCAATCCGATAAAGTTGACATCATCATGGCAAACTTTACCGTAACCCCCGACCGCGCCCTCGCCGTCGATTTTACGCTGCCCTACATGAAAGTCGCTATCGGCATCGTCTCCCCAGACCGCGCCCCCATCAAAAAGATCAGCGACCTGGAAGGCAAGGAACTCATCGTCAATCCGGGGACAACCTCCGAAGTCTACTTTGCCAAAAATTATCCCAAGATTAAGCTGCAAAAGTATGAACAGATCAGCGCCGGATTCAACGCGCTGAAAGACGGTCGCGCCCCTGCCCTTGCGCAGGATAACACAGTCGTATTCGCCTGGTCTGTCCAAAACCCCGGCTTCACCACGACAATTCAATCAATCGGTAGCCTCGATACGATAGCCGCCGCCGTCCGTAAAGGCAACAAGGAATTGCTCGACTGGCTGAACAACGAAATCAGCACCGGCGTTGGCGACACCTTCTTCCACGACGACTACAAGGCAACCCTGCTCCCCGTCTACGGTAAAGCAGTCGACCCCGAATCCGTCGTCGTAGAACACGGCGTCGTAAAATAAGCAATGATTGATGTTGCCGGTCCCTTTAATGCGGGCCGGCTGGGAGCAGCGAGGGGGATTATGGATTATGGAGTGAGTGGTGAATGAGTGAGTAGTGAGTAGTGAGTAGTGAGTAGTGAGTAGTGAGTAGTGAGTAGTGAGTAGTGAGTGAGTGAGTGAAGAGTGAGTGAAAAGTGAGTAGTGAGTGAGTAGTGAGTGAGTAGTGAGTAAGTGAGTGGTGAGTGAGTAGTGAATGAGTAGTGAATGAGTAGTGAAGAGTGAAAAATGATTTCAAACTGGAATCTTCCCCTGTTCCCTGTTCCCCATCCCCCATCCCCCACTCTCCAACATCATGTGAAGGAGGAAAAAATGAATGCGAAAGAAATTATCCAAAATACGCTGGAGTTAAAACCGACCCCGCGTCAGGCGGTTACCGTATGGTCGGGCGGCGCATGGGCGCTGACGAGTAACGGCATCTCGTTGGAAAATGCCCTTCGCGCGGAAAGCGAAAAAGTAGCGGATATCCTTTTTAACACCTATACCTCGGTTGATTCTGATATAAGCTGGGCGATGTCCGGTTACAACAATATGGTCGTCGGCGCGATAGGGGGTAAGATACAATTCCGCGCAAAAGGCACCCCCGATGTTGTCGATACCCTGATAAAAAATATTTCAGATATTAGTTCAATCAACATCGATACGATAAAAGACGACTCCGCCGTGCTCTTTATGCTGGAGGTAACAAAACATCTGGGAAAAAAAGTAGATAACAAACAGTTTATCGCCCTTACCCGCTGGGGTCCCTGGACGCTGGCAGGCATTCTCTATGGCGCCGAGAATCTGATGCGGGATGTGTACCGTAATCCCGACTCGGTGCGCCGCCTGTTAGATTTTACCACAAATCTCTGTCTGCATTATATGCAACTCTATATTGATAACGGGGTGAACTTTGTCGTGATTGCCGAACCAAGCGCCTCAGGCGATATGATTTCCCGTAAGCATTTCCAGGAATTTGTTTTTCCCGTTTTCAAAAAAGTTTTTACGGAACTGCGCTCAAAGAAGGTTGCTACCGCTTTGCATATTTGCGGTAACATTGAAAACCGCCTCGACCTGCTGAACGGCATAAACATCGATATTGTTTCGGTGGATTACAAGGTAAGCTTAAAAAAATGCCGCGAGGTGTTCGGCGGAAAGACGGCTTTCGCAGGCAATATGGACCCTGTCGGCATCATGCAGCAGGGAACGCCGGAAGCAGTCGCCGCCGCCTGCAAACAGTGCATCAGTGATGCGGGCGAAGGTGGCGGCTTCGTGCTGACACCCGGCTGCGACATCCCGCCTTCGACACCAATTGCTAACTTAAAAGCGATGTCCGGTGTAGTGTTAGCACATCAAATTTCACATTAAAATGAGGAGTAATTAAATGACTAATGAAGAACTGTATAAAAAACTATCCGACTCTGTTGTAGATATGGACGAGGAGAGCGCCATTCGCCTTTCAAAAGAGGCTGTTGAAAAAAACGTCGACGCTTACGAAGCAATCGATAAGGGGCTTGCCGACGGTATGTCGCGGGCAGGGAAGCTCTTCGAGGATGAGGAATATTTTGTTCCCGAATTGATTATCTGCTCGGATGCTATGAACGAGGGGATTGCTATTCTGAAGCCGCACATCAAACAGGGCGGCGGCGCACTTCGCAAACGTGCGGTAATTGGTGTCATCGAAGGCGATACGCACGATATAGGCAAAAATCTGGTAAAAATTATGCTGGAGGCATCAGGCTTTGATATAGAGGATTTAGGGCGCGACGTGCGCCCCGCAACATTTGTCGAAAAGGCGCTCGAATACCATGCCGATATTATTTTGCTTTCGTCGCTTATGACAACAACTATGGACAACATGGCGGAGGTGATAAAGATTCTCAATGATAGAGGGATACGGAATCAATTCAAAGTTGCGGTAGGGGGGGGACCTGTTTCGCTGGCGTTTTCCAAACGCATCGGCGCGGACGCTTACGCAAAAAATGCTACCGAAGCCGTGCGCGTCTGTCAGGGACTTTTCAAATGAGCGGCACACTGCCGTTGCGGCGCTAGGGATAGAAGCGGAAATGCGCGGAATGGAGCGTAGCGGAATGAGCACATTGGAGCGGATAGCCCGACCCCGCGCAAGCGGGGTAGCGCACAAAAATATTTAGAGGAGCTATGTATGGCACAAGGTAACGATTCGTTGCTATCAAATTGTACAAGTGGGGGCTGTGGGGCTAAGATAGAAAGTGAGGCGCTGGCGCATTTATTAGGCGGGATCCCCGCCGGTAGCAACAAAAACCTGCTCGTCGGGTATGACGCTTCCGATGATGCCGCAGTGTATCAGCTTGATGAAGAACGTTCGCTTATATTCACGGTTGATTTTTTCCCCCCCATGGTCAATGACGCAAAGACATTCGGGCGGATTGCGGCGGCTAACGCGCTGAGCGACGTCTGGGCAATGGGTGGGCGCCCACTGCTGGCGTTGAACCTCGTCTGCTTCCCCGAAGCGATGGATAAAAAGATTTTGGCTGATATACTAGCAGGCGGCGCCGAAAAAATTGCCGAAGCCGGCGCCGTGTTGGGGGGGGGGCACTCAATATATGATAAAGAGCCGAAATACGGGTTGGCAGTTACCGGCTCCGTTGAAACGGCGAAAGTGCTCCGCAACAATACCCCCAAAAGAGGGCACAAGTTGATACTCACGAAACCACTGGGCGTAGGAATCGTGATGGCGGCGTTGCGGGTGGGGATGGCGGACGAGAGTGCGGTTGGGCAGGCGCTTGCTTCGATGGAAAGGCTCAACCGCTATGCGTGCGAGTGCATGGCGGAATTTAATATAAGCGCCTGCACCGACGTTACCGGTTTCGGGCTGCTCGTTCATACACTGGAGATGGCAGGCGATTCGGCGTCAATCATCCTCTATCCTGATGCCCTGCCGTTCATCCCTCAGGCGGTGCACTATGCCAATGATTATCTCTTAACTGCCGCCGGACAACGGAACCGCAACCGCGTGGAAAAGCTCGTCGATGTGTGCGCACTTCCCTTCGCCACCCAGGAGCTGATGTTCGACCCGCAAACATCGGGGGGGCTGTTAGTAGCCGCGCCGCCTGATGAGGCGGAGGAGCTTACACGACGCATACGAACTGCAGGCGACTACCACGCCGCAATCATAGGGGAAATCGCGCCGCGAACGAAAGACCTGATAATGTTTCGATGAATGCGGATAAGAGAAGGGCGCTCAGTCCAGCGCCCGCCTCTTTTTCCTCCCCGTCGGGAAGCCCTTACAAACTATTCACAAATGTTACACCCGGGCTTGCACTAAAGAAACTTTTTACCCATGCACTCGTGCTGCCTGCAACTTTAACTTTGCAGACTTGCTCATCATCGTAGGAGTTGAAGCTATATTCGTAACCAGTAAACACGGTTACGCTTATGGCGCCCATGTTGACGCTAGATAAGCTGCTGCAAGCTCCGAGAAATATATAGTCGATACTGGTAATACTCGAAAGCGGGCTGAAGTCAAGCGTTGTTAAATTGGAGCAGCTATAGAGGAAAGATTCGCCGATGCTTCTTAGCTTCGAGAGCGGGCTCAGGTCGAGCGAAACTATCCTAGAGCTTGTCAGGAAGTTACCGCCGATACTGGTAACATTCGAGAGCGCGACAAGGTCAAGCGACGGCAAGCTGCGGCAGTCACGCATGAAGCCCTCGCCAATACGGGTAATCTTCGAGAGCGGACTCAGGTCGATCAATGCTAGGTTGTTGCAGCCTGCGAGAAAGCCGTCGCCAATACTGGTAATATTCGAGAGCGGGGGGAACTCGAGCGACGCAAGCCCGAAGAATTCAGCAAGGAAATCATCGCCGAGCGTAGTAGCGCCCTCCACATCCTTCCCCCATATAATCTTGTAGATGTAATCTTTTTGGTACTCCACTTCGTTAATCGTGAAGGCGTAATTCAGCCCACAGAGCAACGCCAGCCGTGAGTCCGCCGTCATGCTATTCGCCGCCCAGTCGGGGAGGTCGCCTAAGCTTACGATTTCGTCTAGGCTAGGGTCGTAGTTCGGCTTGGGCTCATCCTCGCGCTTCACAATGGTCCGGTCGCTCGTCGACTCGCTCTTAGAAGCAAGGTTCGCTCTACTCCCTATGAGCTTTAAATCGTCGCCGTTGTAGATTGCGCTTGTGTTGTAGATAAAGAGCGTGGAGAGCGGCGGCGCAGACACTACTGTTACGCGGTAGACCGCTTCGGCGCCTGCGCGTGACTTTACCGTCCAGCTAAGCGTTTCGGTAAAATCCCGAGCGCTTGCATCCTCAGGCTCGATCTTGTTTCCCGACCAGATGATGCTGGGGATAAGCCCGCTTCGTTCCGTCCCGTAGGGCACGATAACGCTGATAGTGTTATCGCTCGTGTCAATGATGCCAATCGCATCCTCGCTCAGATCGTTTGTGTCAGCCAAAAAATTGAAACCGGTTATTTTCGGCGCGCTATCCTCATTCAGATTCAGAGCCGACGTATCGGCAACCACGCTGCACGAGGATAGTGCCGTCAATGCGGCGAACACCGCGATTGCCGTGCAGACGAATAAGAGCGATTTAGTTTCGTTTCTCATTTTATACTCCTAGTATCAAACATTATAATGATTATACCCCGCCCTTTTGAAAAATGTCAAGTGTTCGCATTGCCTCATAATTAATCTAGCCGAAAATGGGGTGGTTCCTCAAAACCAAAACCTAGCCGAAATCAGGCCGCGTGGGTCTGACCGTCCTCCTGACAGGAGGGCTGTTTCATGTTC
>JAITNZ010000123.1 GCA_031290205.1 Spirochaetaceae bacterium | reverse complement strand
ACAGATACACACAGATTAACACAGATGAAGAAAATTGCAGAGTGAAAATCTGTGTGTATCTGTGTCCATCTGTGGACAAATTCTTAATGCGGTCGCCCGCGTAGTTGCGATTTGTTCGTGCCGTTCGTGGTTAGTTTTCGAATTCGTAATTGCTGCCGCCGCCTGCGGGGCTTGACAATTATTATAGTAATGCGCTATAATTCTTATTAATGAATATATTATTGTATAACAAGCTTCTCCCGTATAGGGAATGGCTTAAGGGATTTGACCATTCACCGGAGACTGACGAAAAGCATCTTAGATTTGCAGACAAATTCCTGCGCTTTTCCGGTAAAAGCCTCAATCAAATTACAAAACAAGATGTTCTAAAATATAGAGACGCGCTTACCAAACAATTCTCGTCGAAGAAATCGGTGAACCCTTACCTTAGTTCATTGAACAAATTGTTATATTTCCTTAAGAAGGACTCGTTCAAGTTGCGATTGTTTCCACTCAAACCGAGCACTTACAAAAAAGAGGCGTTATCAGGCGAACAATACGCGGCTTTGCTCGAATGTGCCAAATCATCAGGCAATATGCGTCTGTACTACATCTTGCGTATCTTCGCTTCCAGCGGTATCAGATACCGCGAGTTGGTGCATATCACTCCAAATATGCTAAATAGCGGACTCGCTTTTGCTTCAATCAGGAACCAAAAGCGCGAAATTATCGTGCCCGACACGATTTGCGCGGATTTGAAACATTACTGCACGCAGAAAGGGCTTACAGGCGATGATATTATCTTTCACGGACTAACAAAGGGTGTGCTTCTTGATAAAGGACTTATCTGTCGGCAAATGAAAGCGCTTGCCGAACGCGCCGGGGTGCCGAGAGAACTGGTCTACGCCCAAAATTTACGCCAGCTGTTGATTGAAAAATATATGGCACGGTTTAATAATGCGGCTGACCTTGCCGATATTCTGGGATTTTATTCAAAAATACCCGGCGACTATATCCCACTGAGCGGACGGGAAAAGCAGGCGAGGATTAACGAAATAGATTCAGCAGAAAGCGCCTGAGGCGTAGCGGGGGCTAATCCAACTATTTTAGGATAACCCATGTGGCGCCGGAACCGCCGTCGTTCGCATCCGGGTGTCCGCTTGCACCGGCAAAGGGGCATTGTTCGATATAGACGCGGCAGAGTTCTTTTAACACGGCGCCGTCTTTTGAATGATTCCCTTTTCCGTGAATCAGCAATACCTTTTCAAGATTGCGCGCCCGCGCCCCTCTAAAAAAGTCTTCAAGCGCCCGCCAGGCTTCATCGCCTGTTTTCCCGTGAAGGTCAAGGCGCGCTTCGGGGGCTTTCCCCTTCAGCCTCTGGCGGCGTTCCGCCGGGTCGTGCGCGTTGGATTGTTCCGCCGCATCCTTGTCCGTTACCCCGTAAGAATCAAGCCATGAACGCAACGCGGCTTGCGCGTTGTGCGCCTCTTTTACAGGTTTTTTTGCGGCGGCGGCGGAAGCGGCGCTAACCGAATGACCCTTTTCCCAGCGGTCTAAAATTTCACCAAAATTCATAGCGCGATTGTAACAGCTTTTCTCTTTTTTTTCATTCTTCCGCGTTCCAGACAGGACCTTTTACCTCGGCGTTGTCCCGGTATGACCACAGCCCGTCTTTATGGGTTGTGGCAAAGACCACAGGAAACCCGTTTTGATTTTTTAAATCGCCAGGCGCCTGCATCAATGAGTGGACGGGATGCTTCTCGATTGTGGAAATATACCTGTCTTTATCACCGTCAACGCTGGAAGGTGATTGTCCATTGCCTGGCTTATTTAATTCATCTCGGAGTATTCCATCGGTGGTGATGCGTATCTCGTGATAACCGTAATCGGAATTGTTAATCAGATCGACGCCGACTAACAATACTTTTTCATCTACACCTTCGCTATTTGTTTTGGTCCAGATAGCCAGAGCGCCGGTATAGATTATCGTCCTAGCGATAGGATAGCCCGCCATTACTGTGTTGGTAGCAGCATCAATCTGATAAAGATCAGCATACTTATCAGGTGTAGTGCTGCCCCTCGATACGGCAACAACGTGGGTATCGTTTATCTTGATTATACCCAGAATATAATTCGCTGTACCCGGCAGTATATCCACCGTCGTAGAAAGGGCATCTGTCGTAGTTCGGATACCCCATCCCTCTGTTGCAAAATAGTATCTACCACTTGCATAAACCACGCCGTTGACAAGAGGGAAATTCGGCACATGCCATTCATCGCCTCCGTCAAGCAACGAAAGCGTATAGTTTGTGGTCATATCGCTTGTGGTTTTCCCATTCCACAAACTGGCAAAGAGCTTATCATTCGCGCAGAAGATCGCCTGATAGCCCAAGTTTCCGGCGCTTGCCAGTTCGTGCCAGCCGCCAGAATCCGTACTTTTCCATATTGTTGTCGCCCCGCTTATATTGTCTATGGTAAGCACGTATTTAATATCTTCGGTGTCGGTAAGCGCTATATCCCGAATAGTGCCGTTCGGCTTTGCAATTCTATCCCATTTCCCCGCTGTGCCTTGCGGCACTGTAAATTCCCACAGATCCCCGCTCGCCAGAAAAAGGCTGTCCCCCTGCTCAACTATTTTTGTCAGAGCGCCGTCAATAAGGGGCTCTTTCGGGGCTACCTCTTTTGCGATGGTCCAGAGGAGCGCCGCCTGGTCGCAGGAAGTAAAACCAATAAAAAATATAAAAAATATAAAAATGAGGGGCAGGGGTTTTATATTGATATTTGAACGTTTCATGGCAACACGCCTCCCTAAAAATGATAACGCGCGCTGGCGGTTAATCCAAAGAAATGCCCGTAAGCGTCATGCTCGGGTTCAGATGTCCATTCGGGGCACCACCAGAACGCGCCGGTCAAGCCGAATGACCAATCGGTATTAAAACGGTAAAACGCCGATGCTTCGAGTTTCGCAAACATGCCGAAGAGGTCGTGGCTTCTATATGTGTGAATCGCCCCGCCTATCCCAAGCGAAACCGGGAATTCAAAGCGTTTCCATAAGAATTGATACCCGAGACGCACATTTATCGGAATAAGAAATAAATAATTTTCTGCAATGGTTGACGAAAACGAACCGCCTAATTCCCCGCCAAAAAAAATCGAAGGGCTTAGAAAAAAAAGATAACTGAGTATACCAAGCCCGCCCACCGAAACCCGATTGTCCAGCAAGCTGTAGCTTTTATCGGTAAAGAATAGCGGGAAGAGCATGCCCAAGGATATAGAAAAAATCTTGTCTCCGCTTGCATAGCTCGAAGGTCCTACGCCTTTCCAATCACTTTGAATAGGAAGCTCTCTATTCACATCTTCATCGGGCGCCGCCGCATCCGCGCCCCCCTCAGTCTGAGGGAAGGCATGAAACGCGCATACCGCAAAAAACAACACAAAAAAAAAGCGCTTTGCAAAATTCATTACCAAGAGCCTACCCCAAACGCAGTTTTTCTTCAACTCCCCTTCAGCAACTCCCACGCTTGGGCTACCCCCGCGATTTTAATCGCGGGGACGGGCGGGGCGGGGAAGGCTCATCAGAAAACAGGCGCCCATTTCCTAAGCAAGTACTTTTCCTCATCGGACGCATTTTCTGCCACTTAGGAAAAG
>JAITNZ010000130.1 GCA_031290205.1 Spirochaetaceae bacterium | reverse complement strand
ACAAACCACACGAACAAATTACGCACAATTCTCACGATTTCTGCCTTGTTTATAGTCGTTCTACTAAATAAGTATTAAGCATTCTTGTTTCAAAACGCTTGAAGTCAGGAATAGTATCCACGAATTGACGCGAATTATCACGAATGATTATATATCCGTATATTTATTCGTGTTAATTTGTGTAATTCGCGGACAATTCTTTTATTATTTTTATCAAGTAGATTTATCAAGTAGATTGACTATATCACCATTATTCATATCCTTTTTCGTCTTCCGTTCGTGTTGTTCGTGAAGTTCGTGGTTGAATTCGGAACAGCTGGAACGAGGAATCGCTGTATTAAAGCAGCTTGCACGAATCCGCATAAATAATTATATGAAAATGAATCCCGTTCCTCTTATCAAAGGCAAGGCTGAAAGTGCCGCGGGCACTGCCTATGGCGGAATGAAAATAATCGTTGTTGCCTTCATAGTGATGCTTGCGCTCTTGTGCTCGCCGCCGCTTGTTGCGGAAGAGGCAGAGGCAGCAGCGCCCGCAGAGGAGGGAGTGCCCGCGGAGGCGGCAGCGCCAGAGGCTGAGGCTGAGGTAGCGCAGTCGGCAACAGCGACCGGCGGCTTCAGCGTCTTTTCCTTTGTCCAAGCACATTTTGGGCTTGAGCTGCTGGAGTCCGGCTCATGGGAATATGATGGCACTATGGCTAACCGGATCAAGTTCGTGCTGTCAGCGCCCTTAAAACTCTCCTTCCGCAGCGAAATTCTGGACAAGCGTGCCGCGCCGCCGAAAGAAGACTGGACATCCGGCTTCACCGCTTTTGGCTTTGCCCTCTATCAGCGTGATACCAATTCGCGCATCCTCTATGGGCACCTTGAAAACTGGGGGCTGTCCGCACGGACGCGAAATATCTGGACTCATGCCGTACCCTATTTTGAAGCCCACAGGGCGAGCGGCGCAGATTTAAGAACCGCCGCCGCGGTAACTGTCAGCGATTCATTTTATGCTTCGTTGGGGACGCCGCTTCTGCGCATTTTTGAGGGCAATTCAACGATAGCGCTTGGATTTTCAACAAAAGTCGATATGTCAATCCTAGTCGATGCCGAAAAAAACTGCGTCTATCAAGCGGGAACCGACTTTTACTTTGGAAAAAGCGAGAAACCAAAGGCAACACTCCGTTTTGAAGGGATGTTTTCCGAAAAAACCATTCCCGAACGCAAACAAAGCACATGGTTTTCCGAAAAACCCTACCTTCCGCCACGAGGAATCCATTTCTATGCGCTTAATCTGACTTTTTCAAGTTTTTATGTGCGATTTTCGTCCGATTTTGCCCATAGCGAAGTCTTTGCCCTGGGTGAAGATATCTATGCAAACGCTGCTATCAGTATCGGGAATACGCCTTGGCGATTTTCTTTTGCCTGCGACGGCGCAGGAAAATATTACAGCGCAAACGATGGAAGCATATCAGGAGCGGGGTTTAGGCTCGGCGGGAAATTCGAATGGTTCGGTAAGCGAAATATGTTGGTTGTTGCGTCAACAAGCCTTCGCTCCGAGGCTACCGGGCAGCCTTTTTACCGCTCTGCGAGCAAAATCTCGTTTCGTTTCCCGCTCATGAAGGGTTTTTTAATCACGCCGTCCCGTATTTCTTTTGAATTTGAACGGAATGCGTTAGATACAGAGTTGATAAGCGATAAACTGATTGCATTCGCCGGTATCAACATTGGTCCGCTCCGTCCGGCAGTCCGCTTCACGCTTGTTGAAAATACAAGCGCAGCTTACGGCGAACTGCCAAGCCCATTCCCCAATTTTTTTGCCGAACATACTCAGGATTATTTGAAGAGCGATTTTGAAATATCCGCGCCGATATATTTTGTTACCCTGAAAGGCGCCCTCTCGTATAAAACAGAACCGGATAAAGAAGGCGCCTTTTCCGCATCGTTCAGCGCATCTATACAGGGAAAACTCGGCAGACTCAGCGCCAAAATCTCAAAAACCGAAAAAAACGACGCCCTCGATTATTATCTCTCGTGGCGGATAGAAAAGAAATGGTAAGCGCCACAGGCGCTTCCTGCCTTGCCTTCACTCTGAAAAGGGCGCTACTACATGTTTTTGCTCCCCGTTGAAGAAGGGGAATGGGGAATGGGGGATGGATTTTTACTTCGGAGTATCAGCATATTCCATGCACTATTCTTAATAGTTCGAATAAAAACTCCATCATCCATCATCTACTCCCTAGTTCCCATCATCTCTCATTCGCCTTCAGCGTCCGCACTGCCGCTTCGACAATCGTTTTGCTCTCCGGCGACAGTTCGCCGAGCGGAAGGCGGGTGGGACCCGCAGGCAGTCCCGCAAGCGAAAGGGCGTATTTTATCGGCACGGGGTTGGTTTCGATGAACGCCGCATGGACGAGCGGCATAAGCTCGAAGTGGAGCTTCTGCGCTTGTGCAAAGTTGCCGGCAAGGGCAAGCGACACGAGGCTTTTCACCTTTCGGGGTACCAAGTTCGAGATGACGGAGATTACCCCAATGCCGCCGAGCGCGAGTAGCGGCAACGTCAGTCCGTCGTCGCCTGAAAATACGGAAAAATCCTTCCCCCGGGCGCGTTTTTTTAGCGTAATCGTGCGGAGCACCTCGCTCATCTGATTGATATCGCCGGAAGCTTCCTTCACCCCCGCAATACCCGGAATGTCCGCAATCTTCGCCAGAAGCGGCGTCGGGATATTCCTCCCCGTCCGCCCTGCAATATTATACACGATGATCGGCAAACCCACTTCGACAACGGCGGAAAAATGCGCTATCAAGCCTGAATCATTCGGCTTATTGTAGTAGGGCGTTACCACAAGCGCCGCATCGGCGCCAAGCCGTTTTGCCCGCTCGCAATACTTGACGGCATGCTTGGTCGAATTCGATCCCGCTCCGGCAATCACGGGTATACGCCCGCCCGCCTCACTCACCGTAATCTTGATGAGCTCCTCCTCTTCATCCTCGTCGAGCGTCGGCGTTTCACCCGTCGTCCCAATCGGCAGCAGCCCGTCAATTCCCTCAGCTATCTGAAATTGCACCAGCTTTCGATACCCCTCGAAATCAATCGCCCCCGACGCTTTCATCGGCGTAATCAACGCAGTAAACGCCCCGCCACCGCCACAGGCGGGTTTAGCCTTGCCTTCAGGGTGAGGGGGGCGGTTTTCGCTTGAAGCAGTGCCTGCGGCAGTGCCTGAGGCACTTTCAGCTTTGCCTTCAGGGTGAGGGGGGCGGTTTTCGCTTGAAGCGGTGGCTGAGGCAGTGCCTGAGGCACTTTCAGCTTTGCCTTCACCGCCACAGGCGCTTTCAGCCTTGCCATATAAGCCCCTCATTTCAGCACGTCCTCGAAGGTGAACACGCCGCGTTTGCCGGCGGCAACGGCAGCGGCAAGCCATTCGGCGGCGATAATCGCGCCCGACACAAGCCCCTCGCGGTTTCGCGCCGTGTGGCTAATCTCGATGGTGTCCGCAGGCGAATCAAAATAAATTGAATGAGCGCCCGGTACGGCGCCGAAACGCATGCTCGCAAAATGAATCTCGTCCGGCTCCGGCGGGCGCTCCAGCTTTTCGTAAACCGCTTTTTTCTTGCGGCTCATGTTGTCAAGTAAAATGCCGGCGATGGTCTTTGCCGTGCCCGAAGGGCTGTCCGCCTTCCTGTTGTGATGCGCCTCGAATCCGGCAACATCATATTCCGCGAACGTATCGAAAAGCTGCGCGGCATAGGCGGCAACCTTGTAAAAAAGATTCACCCCCAGCGCGAAGTTCGACGCATAAAGCAACGAAGTGTTATTCTCTTTGACCATCGCAACCACCGACTCCAACGAATCCGACCAGCCGGTTGTCCCGACAACCAACGGAATCTTTTTATCCGTGAATTTTTTTATATTATCCACGACAATCGAAGGATGAGTAAAATCAAGCGCAACCGCCGCTTTTGCCATATCGCCGTTTTTAATGTCGGTAAGATTCTTGTATATAGGCGTGCCGTTTTTCGATGCCTCCGCCCCAAAAGCCGGCTCCACAATCGCGAGAACGCCATGCCCCTTCTCAAGCGCACGCTCCTCAATCAGCCTGCCCATCTTGCCATAACCCGATATAATAATATTCATAGCATAAGTGTATTGGAATAAAGCAGCTTCATCAATACCTTCAGCAGCTCCCCATTTGTGCGCGACTAGAAAGCGTGATGGCAAGATAGGGTTACCTGACGCTATTATTGGGCGTTGTTGCGGTTAATCGTTCATGGCGTGGCGCAGAACAACCCAACACTGCACGTCAATGCAGGTTCACCTTGAGGTGAGACTGCGCGCCCTCTCGTCAGCAATAGAGCATTATCACACTTTTAGAATTTACCACGAAAAATAAATTGCACCCCCCTTCAGCAGATCCCCCAGGGCTAGCGCATTAAAAATTCGTCCACAGATGTCCACAGATAGACACAGATTTTCACTCAGCAATTTTCTTCATCTGTGTTAATCAGTGTGTATCTGTGGACATTCTCTTCAAATTACTCGGTTTTAATCCTAAAGCTCGTTATATCCTGCCCTGCTTGTAAAAAGAAGAGCAGTTCTTTGCTTTCAAAGGGCGCCGACCAGCGGGCTTCTTCGGTTTTTGCTTCGGTAAATACGAGCGTATGGTTGTAGTTTGTCTCGGCATTGGGTGGGTTTTCGGCGGGTGAAACCGTTACCGTAACGATACCGGTATATGCGTCGGTTTTAAGCGCTTCTTTTTTAAATACGATAAAGCACAAACCGTTGTAGCGCATGGCTGTTGCCGTAATGCTGTTACCGGCAATGTTCGTTTTATTTTCCGGCAGCAGATAGGTGATGAATAGAATCATGACGCACACGATAATAATAACGCCGAGGAGCGCGGCTTTCGGCTTTGAATCGGTAAGCGATGAAAAAAAACCTTGCCTTTGCCCCCCCTGATTTTCATAGAGGGCGCGGACGCGAGGGCTTGCCTTTGCCAGACGTTCTTCGCGATTGTAATAAAAATGCAGGTCTTTTTCCGTAATTTTCGATTCGTCAGCTATTTTTGTTTCTTCCACTTTTACACGAGGCTCCAAATGTTCATCGTAGAAGGTATGCACCGATAGTCGTTTTCTTGGAAAATCGCCACACTCCCAAGTAAATCCGCTCAATCCAAACGAGGATTATCAACTTCAACTTTGTCCTTGTCCTGAAACGGGGCAAGGCTCGAAACCATGCGCATTGGCACATCGAAGCGGTTAATCACATAGTGAACCTCTTCCGGCTCAATGTGGATGAACTGCCCTTGGCTCAAATCGTGGGGCACACCGTCAACTACAATCGTGACGCGCCCTTCCAGAATGTAAAAGTTCTCTTCCATCACGCTATGGTAGTGAGCGCGAAAATCCTGTCCGGGCATAAACTGCACGATGGCAAAATTCATGCGCGGTCCCTGCATCAGATACTTCGGTCCGTTATCGCCGTTGCGATATTTTTTGTCTTTTTCGTCTACGATAAACATAGGTTCTCCTTTGTTTGAAGAAGGGGATGGGGGATGGGGAAAGATAACACTCTGAACTCTTTCTTCCCTGTTCCCTGTTTCCCTGTTCCCTGCTCACTCCTCATCCATCACTCATCAACCGGGCGCCGAC
Organism: Spirochaetaceae bacterium; assembly: GCA_031290205.1. Taxonomy (GTDB): domain Bacteria; phylum Spirochaetota; class Spirochaetia; order Treponematales; family Breznakiellaceae; genus JAITXS01. The sequence goes on along the minus strand of JAITNZ010000130.1, from coordinate 50 downwards.
CACATGTGTTTGGTGGCTTTTTTATCAGCCAAAGCTAACTGGGCGGGATA
>JAITNZ010000076.1 GCA_031290205.1 Spirochaetaceae bacterium | reverse complement strand
TATCAACTACCGGACGCTGCGCCCGGAAAAGGACGGCCTTTTCTGCGAGCGTATCTTCGGCACGACAAAAGAATGGGAATGTTACTGCGGAAAGTTTAAGTCTATCCGGTATAAAGGCGGTGTCTGCGACCGCTGCGGTGTCGAAGTGACCCACTTCAAGGTGCGCCGCGAGCGCATGGGGCATATCGAACTGGCAGCTCCGGTGTCGCACATCTGGTATTACCGCTCCGTGCCGAGCCGGATGGGGCTTTTGCTCGACATCCAGATGAATAAACTCCGCTCGGTGCTCTACTACGAGAAGTATATCGTCCTCGATCCGGGTGATACCGACCTAAAAAAGATGGATTTGCTCACCGAGGATGAATTTTATGACGCGCAGGATCGCTTCGGCGGCAATTTTCAGGCCGGAATGGGCGCCGAAGCCGTCCGGCAGCTCCTCCAAAACATCAATCTTGACGAAATTGCCGCGGAACTCCGCGAAAAAATGTCCGCAAAGGGGGCAAAAAGCGACAAAAGGCTCCTAAAGCGCATCCAAATCGTCGAAGATTTCCGCAGTTCTACCAACAAGCCGGAATGGATGATACTCGACGTGATTCCCGTCATCCCGCCGGAGCTCCGCCCCATGGTGCAGCTCGACGGCGGGCGCTTTGCCACTTCTGACCTGAACGACCTCTACCGCCGCGTCATCAACCGGAACAACCGCTTAAAAAGGCTCCTCGGACTCAACGCGCCGGACATCATCATTCGCAACGAAAAACGAATGTTGCAGGAGGCGGTGGACGCACTTTTCGACAATTCCAAGAAGAAGCGCGTGGTAAAAGGCGCGTCAAACCGGCCCCTCAAGTCGATTTCCGATATGCTTAAAGGCAAGCAGGGGCGCTTCCGGCAGAATCTGCTCGGCAAGCGCGTCGATTATTCGGGACGCTCGGTCATCACCGTAGGGCCGGAACTGCGAATTTGGCAGTGCGGACTGCCTACAAAGATGGCTTTGGAGCTTTTTAAGCCGTTCATAATGAAAAAACTCGTCGAAAAAACCGTTGTCTTCAATATAAAAAAGGCGCGTGCCTACGTCGAGCAGGAAAAACCGGAGGTTTTTGCCGTGCTGGACGAGGTTGTCAAGGAGCATCCGGTGCTGCTGAACCGTGCGCCGACCCTCCACCGGCTGGGCATTCAGGCTTTCGAGCCGGTTTTGGTCGAGGGCAAGGCGATAAGGCTCCACCCGCTGGTCTGTCATGCCTTTAACGCTGACTTTGACGGCGACCAGATGGCCGTGCACGTCCCGCTCACCCAGGAAGCGCAGATGGAATGTTGGACGCTGATGCTCTCGGCGAGGAACCTCCTCAACCCCGCCAACGGGCAGACCATCGTGTTCCCCTCGCAGGACATGGTACTCGGCATCAACTTTTTAACCCGCATAAAGTCCGGCGCCCCGCGTCCCCATCTCAACAACCCCAAAGCGCCGGAAGGCTGGCTGCCCAAGTATAAGACGATGGACGAGGTGCTTGTCGCCGTTGAATCGCGGGCCGCCGACCGCTCGACGCTGCTCCATTGGGAAGCGTTGATAAAAGCGAAACCGAATAAAAAAATTGTCTGGGACGCAATCGGGCGTGTCGCGCAGCCGGATGAGGACGGCTACATCGAAACAACGGCGGGACGGCTCGTTTTTAACGAGCAGCTCCCCGAAGACATCCCGTTCATCAATTTTGAAATGAAGGACAAAGAGATCCGCGCCCTCATCGAACACGTTTTTGCTGAAAAAGGCTCGTGGACAACCGTCAACATGCTTGACGCGATCAAGGCCACCGGCTATAAATACGCGACGATTTTCGGCGCGACCATCGGTGTTGACGACATCATCGTCCCGAAAGACAAGCCGGAAATGATCGACAAGGCCAACAAGGAAGTCGAATCCATAGAAAAACAGTGGCGGCAGGGGCATATCACCTCGCAGGAGCGCTACGACCGTGTTGTCGATGTGTGGAACAAGACCAACGAAGACCTCACTTCCACGATGATGAAGACCCTTGAGGCCGACAACGACGGCTTTAACTCGATTTATATGATGGCAAACTCAGGCGCGCGCGGCTCAAAGAACCAAATCCGCCAGCTTGCCGGTATGCGCGGCCTCATGGCGCGTCCCTCAGGCGAAATTATCGAGCTGCCTATCCGTTCAAACTTCAAAGAGGGCCTTTCCGTCATCGAATTTTTCATCTCGACAAACGGCGCTCGCAAAGGTCTCGCCGATACCGCGCTCAAAACCGCCGAAGCGGGCTACCTTACCCGCCGCCTTGTAGACATCGCTCAGGACATGGTTGTCAACGAGGATGACTGCGGCACGATTAACGGCGTCTCCTACTCGGCGATTAAGGACGGCGAAGAAATTACCGAGCCGCTGTGGGAGCGCATCGTTGGCCGGTTCGCCCAGCAGCAGGTCCGCCACCCGATCACCGGCGATCTCATCATCGACATCAATCAGGAAATCACTGAAAAAATCGCCAAGGAAATTGAAGCGGCGGGCATCGAGTCCGTTATGATACGCACCGTCCTTACCTGCGAGGCAAAACTCGGCGTCTGCAAGCGCTGTTATGGCCGCAACCTGGCGACAAACCGCAGTGTTGACATCGGAGAGGCGGTCGGCACGATAGCCGCGCAGTCCATCGGGCAGCCGGGGACGCAGCTCACCATGCGAACTTTCCATATCGGCGGAGCCGCGACAAAAATCTCCGAAGAAAACCGCCTCGCGCTGAAATATCCCGTTTACATCAAGGACATTACCGGAGCGCACGTCAAACTTGAAAACGGCCACCGGCTCTTTACCCGCAAGGGGCAGGTTGTCGTGAACAAGGTGATGAAGGAATACAAGCTTGAAAAGGGAGACGAGATACTCGTTGAAAACGGAAAACGTGTCGCAAAGGGCCTTCCGATAATCAAACACGGTGCAAAAGAGATAAAATCCGATGAAAACGCCTTCGTGATGATTTCAGCGGACAGGGTGCTCCTCACCGGTCAGGACATGAAGATTGAAATCCGCAACGGCTCCGACTTTGCCAGCAAAGAAGGCGAAGTTGTTCCGACAGACAAGACCATCTCCACCTTTGACCCGTTCAGCGACCCGATTATCGCCGAGGCAAGCGGCATCGTCAAATTCGAAGACATCATCGAAGGCTCCACTCTAAAAGAAGAAATCGACGAGGAGACGGGCAACGTTGAAAAACGCATCACCGAATTTCAGCTTGAAAGCAAACAGCCGCGTGTTATCATCACCGATGAAGCGGGGAACGACCTCGTATCTTACCCGCTGCCGTCAGGCGCCTACATTCAGGTTGACGAGGGCGAGCGCATCCTCGCCGGACGCGCCGTTGCAAAGACATTGAAAGAATCGGCGAAAGCCCTCGATATTACATCAGGCCTCCCCCGTGTATCAGAGCTTTTCGAGGCGCGCAAACCGAAAAATCCCGCAGTCTTGGCGCGTATATCCGGCAAAGTGCAGTTCAAAGGCATCACCAAGGGCAAGCGCAAAGTCAGCATTCTTGACGACAGAGGCGATGAGTTCGAGCATCTCATCCCTATAAACCGCCGTCTTTTGATTCGTGACGGCGACACTGTTGATGCCGGCGAATATCTTTCCGAAGGCGCGGCAAGCCCCCACGACATACTCCACATCCTCGGCGAAAGTCATTTGCAGAGTTACCTGATGGACGAAATCCAAAAAGTTTACCGCTTGCAGGGTGTCAATATCAATGACAAGCACATCGGCGTTATCATCCGGCAGATGATGCGCAAGGTTGAAATTGCCGCGGTCGGCGACACCCGCTTCATCTACGGCGAGCTTGTCGATAAATATAAATTCCACGAAGAAAACCTCCGCGTCCTCTCCGAAGGCGGCGACCCGTCGGTCGGTCGTCCCGTGTTCCAAGGGATCACCAAAGCGTCTTTGAACATCGACAGCTTCCTCTCGGCGGCTTCCTTCCAGGAGACGACCCGCGTTCTGACCAACGCGGCCATCGCCGGCAAGACCGACACCCTGCGCGGCCTTAAAGAGAACATCATCATCGGCCACCCGATCCCCGCAGGAACCGGCATGAGGCGCTACCAGAACATCAAACTCTTTGAAGATGACGAAGATTTGGAACTCCAGATGAACGAAATCCTCGAGCGCCGCCGTATCGAAGAAGAAGAACGGCAGTCTTCTATGGCTTTCGACACCCAAAGCGACGCCTTCGTCCGCCACGACGCCGACGACACCGACTAGCGGTGTCACAGGGGGCCACAGGCCCTTTTGTTCTGCCTTAGGTAAGATATGGCGCGATACCGCCTTTATCAAAGTGAAAGCAAAACAAAAACCCCCTGCGGGGGTGCGTTGACAGGGGCTAGACAAATCCGGTAAAATGCGGTAACTTTATTTTATATGGAAGGTGTGGTTATGAATGAAGGCAGAAATCTTAGGGCAGAGCTTGCGGAATTAGAAATTATCAATCTCGAAGGTGTTGGCGTTTTAAGCCAGGGATCTGTTTTTGCCGCCATTGATGCGATTAAGGAACATGGCAAAAACTATTCAAATGATTATATTACTAAAAATATTGAGAGAATAAAAAAGGAGACGCTTAGAAAAATAGCAGGGAGTTCCCGTTCGGTAATGTAAAAATGGCTATTGAATTTAAAAATCAGCCGTTCTGCAACGACTTGAATTGCGCTATTGTTTTCCTGCGACCTGTCCTCAAGAGCCTCAGTATAAGAAAAGACAACCACGGTGTTCCGGTTTTTTTGGCACAATTTTCCCATTTATTATTCCTGGATGGTGTGGAAAACTGGATAATAACATTATTGAGAGCCGATTTATCCGGTCGAAAATCAATGTTTCTATCCAGTTACAAAAAAATATCCAATGAAAAATGGCTGCCGGAACGTTTTACACGAAGCCGGATAATAAGCTTCATGCTGGAATATATTAAAGAAATTAAAAGCGCATAGATTTCATGCTGAATGGACGGCCTGAATCACCAGACTTGCCAGGATCATGCCCGCTGTCGCGGTGACGGTTACCGCGCTGCCGTTGATGACTTTCTTTGATGAACACCATTCTTTCGCATCGTTGCCGCATTTGTTTTTTGACGAACAGAGGCAGAGCGGGGAGCCGCAGGCGGCGGCGATTTCAGTGCGTAGAGGCAGGCGTTCTTTGCTGTATACAACGGTAAAGTTGCCGGTAAAACCTCTTTTACGCAAACCGGAGCGCACGAGGCGGGCCAGAGGGCAGCCGGAACTTTCCCATATATCCGCGCAGATAATTTGCCTCGGATCGAGTTTCTGCGCCATACCCATACAGGAAAATAGTTTTTTACCGGCGGCGGCGGCTTCTTCAATTAAATCGAGCTTGTACGTTAAACTATCAATGGCGTCAATAATATAATCGTTTTTTTTTAAATCAAACATATCTTTGTTTTCGCGTGAAAAAACTTTATTCAATGCCGTTACATTGCAGCGGGGATTTATTTCAAGGAGCCGTGTTTTTAAAACATCGGCCTTAAAATCCCCTATTGTTTTTGTTGTCGCTTCGACCTGCCGGTTGATATTGGTAACGCACACCGTATCCGAATCAACAATTGTGATATGTTCTATACCGGAACGGACAAGCGCCTCGGCGCACCAGCCCCCCACCCCGCCCAGTCCGAAAACCGCTACATTCGTCCTCGACAATGCGGCCAGCACATCCTCTCCGGTGATAAGCGCCAATCTTTGAAAAATCGGATTCATGGTAATAAAATCAGGGTGCTGTTTGCAGTTTTTCGATTTGTTCGGAAAGGAGCGGGACGAGCTGTTTTTTGCGGGAAACTATGCCGCGCAGGAAAAAAACGCCCGCCTCTTTCGGCGGTAAATCAAGCACCTGCATAAATTCATTTTTACCGGCGATCATCATATAGCTTGTTAATTTTATAACATCGGTGATCATAATCGCGCAGAATACGGCTTCGCGGCTGCGCCTCTCTATTTCGAGCTCTTGTAAAAATTCATCTTTACGCGCCAAAATTTCCTCGGTTGATTCAACTTCAATCTGGCTTATAGTAAATATTGTATTTGCTTCGTTGTACTCTTTCATATCCTGACGAATAATTTCTTCGGCTGTTCTGTTACCGAGTTTGTTACCGGCGGAAATAATTTCCGCGCCGAGTTTTTCAATATCCAAATTAGTGATGTTGGAAAGAAAGAGCGCCGTGTCTTTATCTTCTTCCGTTACCGTTGCCGATTGCAGAACAAGTGTATCGGCCAAAATGCCGGCGAGTAAAATTGACGCGATATTTTTTGGAATCGGTATGCGGTTCAATTTATACAGTGATACGATAATCGTGCAGGTAGCGCCGACGGGTCTGTTAATAAATGTAATAGGATCGCGTGTATTAAGATTGCCAAGACGGTGATGATCGATTATTTCAAGTAATGTATAATTTTCTATGCCTTCAAGGGCCTGCGATAATTCATTATGATCAACCAATATAATATTGACGTTGGGTTCGCCGAGTAGATCGCTTTCGGAAATGGCGCCGATAAGTTTATTGTTATCATCAACAACGGGGAGGGTTCTGTTCGGCGATTCACGGAGGAGCGGACGCGCATAGCGTATCGTATCCAGTGCCTTTACCGGTTTATGCGCTGTTTTGTCGGCCATTTCGGAAGCCGGCGCGGAATACATCACGAGCATCGCGGTTTCCGCCGAACGATACGGACTAATCAACACCGACACGCCTTTCTTTTCAGCTTTTTCGCGGAGGTCTTTGTCTAACACCGTCCCTGAAGAAAGAACAATGGCGCGTACGCCGCTCTCTATGCTATACTCCTGCACATCACGCCTGTCCGCGGTGATAATAACGGCGTTTTCGGGCATGTGCAGGCTCAATGTTTTACGGAATGTTTCGATGCTGTCAGATACAACGATGATGACGCACTTAAATAATTCTTCGGTTTTAAAGCCGAGCACCTGTTGCGCGTTTAATGTTTCAGTTATTAAATTAATATTGGTGGAAAACAATGTTGCTGTTTCGGGGTTTAATATATTTAATATATTATGGGCGAAGGCATTATAATTTAACATACTACAGTATGTACCGTCTTCTTCAACAACTGGAATTACTTTTGTTTTACGCGCTTCCATTTCGGAAACAGCTTTCCAGAGCGAGGTGTTCCCCCGCACCGGAGTAACATTACGGTTCATATAGTATGCGACTTTCGGTATCATATCGGGGATGTATTGCGGCACCGGCACGGCGAAACGTTCGAATATATATTCTGTCTGCGGCGAGAGTTTTCCGCCGCGCACCGCGACAGCGCCGGTCTCTCCCAAAAGGTGTTTAAGCCGTGCATAAGCCGCCGCCGACACGCATGAATCGGTATCGGGGTTACGGTGCCCCATGATATAAATTTTTCTCTTTTCCGGCATATCAACTCCTATAAAAAGCCAACTGGCTTGTACCCCGCTTGCTTATAAAACGGAAGGTCAAAAAGCGTCATTGACGCCTCCTATAAATCAATTTCAAAAATCAACACGGCGCCATGCACCTTTTCCAATAACCACAACTATACTGTGGGGCTTGCCTCTAGCACTTTGTCAAAATCATCACGCCGAAATGGTTTTACATCGGTCGTTTGACACATAGCTTTTAGCATGATATTTTCAAGAACATATTTTGCAAGATGTTTCGATCTGGCATTGCTTTTATTTCTGGGAATGATGTTTCCCGCATTATCTTTTGTAAAGAGCTGAAAATGCCAATAATTGGCCATTG
>JAITNZ010000067.1 GCA_031290205.1 Spirochaetaceae bacterium | reverse complement strand
GCCTGATGGTGGTGGGCATCAATTCCTTTAACCGGCGGACAGAGGAGTTGGACACTGCCACGCCCCACGTGGTCTTCCAGTTCCAGAATGTGCCGGGGATTCACCGGATGAACGCGACTAATGACAATACCACCGGCTATCTGGGCAGCGAAATGCACACCTACCTTACCGGCAATTTCCTTGACGGACTAAAATCGGCGGGGCTTCCCGAAGCCGTCCTCTTGGGACCCAAACGGCCAGTATGGAAGGGATACGGGCAGATCGGCGCCCACGAGATTGCGGACACCCTCTGGCTGCCCACGGAGCGGGAACTGTTTGGCGCTGGACCATATTCATTTGGACCGTATTCAAAGACAAACGAGGAAAGCTCCGACAATCAGGCGTATCTTGAGTATTATGACGGCGATGGCAAACGGATAAAATACAATTCGGACAATAACGCAAACGGGTATTGGGAAGCGTCCCCCTATTCTGCGTCTGCCGCCAATTTCTGTCATCTCAGCGGCAGTGGTCGTGCCGGCAACGCCATTGCTAGTTCGGTTGGTGGCTGCGCCCCCGCTTTCTGTGTCCGGTAGGACACGGACGATATGGTTTCCGCCCCCCCTTGTGGGGCGTGGGGAAGGCAATCTCGGACAGGGAAGGCTCGGTAAAGAGGCTCACGCAGAGGCGCGGGCGCCCTATCGGCATTAGTTTGGATAAGGCAACGGGTTTCGAGCTTGCGATATGCAAGTAAAAATAGATGAGTGAGGGAAAAGGGACGATGCGTAGCATCGAGAGATTCGAGCTTCAATTTAGTTTGATTGCCGATAAAGTGTGATTTCAATGCTGAGTGCGCACCTCGTGTCGGATGGCGCTGGGTATTGTGAACAGTGAAGAGTGAGTGAGTGAACAGTGAGTGAGGAATCAGGAATGAGGAGTGAGGAGTTTTGAGTGAACAGAAAGCAGGGTGTAGGAAAAAAAGATTGCGAAGTGTAATCTTCCCCCGTTCCCCATCCCCCATTCCCCATTCCCCATCCCCCATCCCCCTCTTCAATTAGGAGAACAAAAATGAGAAACGTAACTAAACAACTATTACTGGTATGCGCCACGCTGACAGCATTAACCGCACTCGCCTCCTGCCAGGCGATTGCCGATACATCGGGACTGATTCAGACCCCCGAGACGATTTGGATTAGTTTGACGCCGACTAAGGCGGTCGAGGGAAAGGCGACGCTCGTTCTTGACTTTGACAAGGCGATTGTCGGCTTGGACGAGACCCTCGACGAGGCGGGCTTAGCAGAACTCTTCGCGTTTGAGTATAAGGAGCAGACTTCGTCAATCAAGGCGACCGGAGTAAAGAAAACGGTGGTGGGGATATACACGCTGTCGGTAAAAAATGTGCCCGACGATGATGAAGGCATTGTTCTGGTAACCATCAAAAAATCAGGCATCGCGCCGGCTACCCGTCTCTGGGCTTTGAATGGGGATGTCGTCCCCAACACGGATCTGACGGCATCATTGATAGACTTTCGGTTTACGCGGAGCAAGAACGCGACCCTTCCGGTTGAAGAAATAGCCGGTGGCATCGACCATGGGCTTGGAACGGTCGTAGTTGTGGCGCCGATAGGGGCGCCCCTCAGCCCTCTTATCCCGACGCTCAAAACCAATCCGGGGAATACGTTTGTGCCGGAGGCGCAAACCAACTTTTCGGGGGATGTTTTATACACGATTAGCACCGCCAAATCTATTGCAGTCAAAAATCAAAAAACATATACGGTGAGCGTGATGCAGCAGACTGAAGTCTCGGCACGCATACGCTACTTCGGCTTTACCAAACAAGAGAATTCCGCCGCCGGCTTGAGCGACTCGGTTTCAGGCGTCATTGACGAAGCGGCGAAAACCATCAGTGTTACCGTGCCGCTCGGGACAAATGTGAGCAAGCTGAAACCGAATATCGTCCATTCGGGGGCGGGCATCGCGCCGGCAAACTTGGCGGAGCAGGATTTTACCAATCCGGTAAGCTATTCGGTAACACCGTTAAGCGGCGCTTCGATTGCTTATCTGGTAACGCTTACGGCGGGAGCGCCGCCTGAGCCGCCGGAAGATGTCTATGATTACACGGACCCTGCCAACAACGGTTGGGGGGAACTTGCCGCCTACATCCCTGCCCACCAGGGGGGCGCCAACAGCGCGGCAAATCCCGCCCGCATCAAGATAATCAATGCCGACCCCTTAGACGCGCAGGCAATGGCGGCAGTGAACGGCAAAGTAGACGACGCCGCTGCCTTTGTGTCGCTGGACTTTAGCGCCGCCAGTAACGGCTTTGACGACGATACGGTAACTCTGGAAGTGATGTGCGCCACCATTAAGGACAGCACCCGCATCAAAGGCATTGCGCTGCCCGAGGGACTTACCACCATCGGCGCGGGTGCGTTCTATTCGTGCGTCAGCCTTACCAGCATTACCCTGCCATCAAGCGTCAACAGCTTCGGCATTTCTGCGTTCCGGGAATGCACCAGCCTGTCCGGTATTACCCTACCGGCAAGCCTGACCACCATCGGCGATGCCGCGTTCTACGGTTGCACCAGCCTAGACGCTATTACCCTACCGGAAGGGCTGAGCGAAATCGGCATTTCTGCGTTCATGGAATGCACCAGCCTGTCCGGTATTACCCTGCCGGAAAGTCTGACGGACATCGGCAGAGGCGCGTTCCAGGACTGCACCAGCCTCGACGGCATTATCTGGCCATCAAGCGTCAACATCGTCAGCCCTTCTGTGTTCTACGGTTGCACCAGCCTCGATGATATTACCCTGCCGGTAGACTTGAGCGAAATCGGCGATTCCGCATTTTCCGGCTGCACCAGCCTGTCCGGTATTACCCTGCCGCCAAGCATGATCACCATCGGCAATGACGCGTTCCGTGACTGCACCGGACTTGGCAGTATTACCCTGCCGGTAGGCTTGAGCAAAATCGGCGGAGCCGCGTTCTACGGCTGCACCAGCCTGTCCGGTATTACCCTGCCGACAAGCTTGGATACCATCTACGATTCCACGTTCTACGGCTGCACCAGCCTTGGCAGTATTACCCTGCCGACAAGCTTGGAATACATCGGCAGTTACGCGTTCAACGGCTGTACCAGCCTCGACGGCATTACCCTGCCGGCAAGCCTGACCACCATCGGCACTTACGCGTTCGAGAACTGCACCAGCCTTACCAGCATTACCTTGCCGGCAAGTCTTGCCGACCAAGGCTGGAATATGTTTAAGGGTTGCACCGCGCTCGGCAGTCTTACCCTGTCGCCAGGACTCAGCTCCATTTCCGCCTCTTCCGCATTCTCCGGTTGCACCAGCCTTACCAGCATTACCTTGCCGGCAAGCGTAACCAATATCGGAGAGCGCGCGTTCGAGAACTGCACAGCCCTTGGCAGCGTAACTTTTCAAGGCACCATCTCCGCAAGCTATTTCGACGCACACGAGCCAGGTCCATTCCCCGGCGACTTGCGAGCCAAATACTTAGCGAACGGCATAGGGACATATACGCGGACTGTTCCTAGCGGCACGACGTGGACGAAGCAATGAGGGAGTGGGGAATAGAGTGAGCAAAAATTTGCGAGGCGGAAAACGCAGCGCCCAGCCGGGGGGGCGTTGCGGGGCGGCGCCCCCGCAGAAGGCGCACAGGTTCACCTAAAGGTGAACCTGCATTTGGGGCGTAAAGTTTACTTGTCCTGCGCCACGCCATGAACGATTAACCGAAACAACACCCTATCGGGTGCTATTATTGGGCGGGGTAGCGACACAATTTTGCGGCGCGGCGCGCTGATAACGCCTTCTGAACCGCGGCTTTCGCTGGCGCTACGCCGTGCTAGATTAATTGCGTAAACACCCTCACCGGTTCGGGTGCAATTATCGGGCGAGGGGTCGACTTCCCCCCTCCCATACTGGAGATTTCCATAGCGCTTACCTGATTTACCCAGAATTTGGAAGTGCACCCGGGAGGTACTGAAGGTATTGACTTTTTTCTTGGTAATCCGGTAGACTGAATTATTACCTCTTTCCCGCCGTGCAAGGGCGGGCGAAGACCGCAAGGAGGACCGATGCGTCTATATGAGTTAACGGCAATCTTTCCGATAGAGGAAGCATTGCTACAAGAGTGCAGGGAGCTATTACAGAGCGACCTTGAAAAAGCGGGGGCAGTTATCGAAAAAACCGATGAAATCGGGGATCGTGACCTAGCCTATGAAATCAAAAAACGAAAACGGGGCAAGTATGTGCTTTATACGCTCAAACTTGATCCGGAAAAAATCGCGGGGCTTGATAAGGTTTTTCATCTAAACGCCAATCTTATCAGGTATCTTTTTGTGCGTGTAGAATAGGAGCGGTTTATGATGGATATAAATCATGTGACATTGATAGGCAGATTAACCCGAGATGCCGAGTATAAAGTGCTTCCCAGCGGGCAGGCGGTGTGCAATTTTTCGATTGCGGTGAACCGTCGCAAAAAAGTCGGGGACCAGTGGGAGGACGAGGCGAACTACTTCGACATCGTTCTTTGGGGGAAACAAGCTGATTCCCTCAACCGCTATCTGGTAAAAGGCAAACAAATTGGTATTGACGGCGAACTCCGGCAGGATCGTTGGCAGCAGGATGGGCAGAATCGTTCGAAGGTGATAATTTCGGCGATCAATGTGCAGCTTTTAGGCAGCAGTTCCGGCGGCGCGGGTGGCGGCAGTTCATCCTACGGCGCCTCTTCGCAAGCGCCAGAGGGCGCGAGCGCTGTCCGCGATTTTTCGTCAGGCGGCTCTCAATCTGATAAAGAGTTTACGGACGATATTCCGTTTTAATGCGGCACAGACGCTTTCTGATTTCCGTATAGTAAGGGAAAAGGGTTTTATATGATGATTATTTATTGGAGGATTTATGGCTGATGATGAAAAATATGTAAGTAACGACAGACCGCCCAGACGGTCGGGTCCGGAGACGGACGGACGCGATGGAGACGAGCGAAACTCGCGCGGACCACGGGGCGGTAAATTTATGTTTAATAAGAAAAAGGTTTGCCGTTTCTGTACGCAAAAATTGAAAATTGATTACAAAGATGCCGACACGCTGCGGCGCTTTGTTACCGAGCGGGGGAAGATTCTTCCCCGGCGTATTACCGGAACCTGCGCGAAGCACCAGCGGGCTGTTGCCGAAGCGATTAAGAAGGCGCGTATTCTCGCACTCTTGCCCTTTGTTGCCGATTAAATCGAGGAGTTTATTATGCACACGAAAATTATACTGAATCAGGATCTTGCCTCGCTTGGCGAAGAGGGCGATGTCAAAGAAGTCGCCAAAGGGTATGCGCGGAATTTTCTATTCCCTCGCAATATTGCGCTCCAGTATACCGAGCGGACGATAAAGTTGTTCGAGGCGCGCCGGGGCGAGATTGAGGCACGCAAGGAAGAAAAGCGCAAGGATGCTCTGGGCGCCAAGGAAAAGATTGAGGAGCTTACTCTGACGCTGATTATGCCTGCCGGCGCCAACGGGAAACTCTACGGCGCCGTTACCAACCTGAGCATTGTCGACGAGCTTGCAAAACAGGGCTTTGCCATCGAACGCAAGCGGATTGAGGTGCCGGGGAACGCGATAAAGAATGTCGGCAAGTACAAGGCAACGATAAAGCTCTACGGGAATGCCTCGGCGGAACTCGCCGTAAACGTTGAAGCCGCCGAGATCAAGACTGAAGCCAAGAGCACCCACTCGCAAACACGGCAGCGCCGGCAAGAAAGGGGCGCCGAGAATGTCGAAACGGGAAACGAGGCTCCTTCTGTTGAGGCTGCCGCTGTCGAGACTGCCGTTGTCGAAGCGCCCGTTGTTGAGGCTGCCGCTGTCGAAGCTCCGGCGCTTGTTTCACAATAGCGCATGGCACAGCAAGAGTTAAAAGACAAGATCCCGCCTCACAATGAAGATGCTGAAAAGGCGGCGCTCGGCGCGATGCTTCTGGAAAACGAAGCCGTCGCCGCCGTTGCCGGCATACTACAGCCTGATGAATTTTATTCGCAGGCGAACGGAAAAATATTCAAGGCGATCCGAAACATCTTTGACAAGGGCGGCAGACGGGTCGATATTATTTCGGTATGCGATGAATTGCGGCAGTCGGACGAGCTTGATGCGGCCGGTGGTGAGGCATACATTGCAAGCCTTACCAATGTCGTGCCGACTGCGGCAAACATATCCTACTATGTTGAGCTTGTGCAGGATTGCGCGGTACGCCGCTCCCTCATTACGATAGCATCGAAGATAACCGCAAAATCGTTTGATATTTCCGAAACTTCGTATCAGATAGTCGAGAAAGCCCAGCAGTTTATCTTTGAATTAATCGAGCAGAAGCAGAGTTACAAATATAAAAACATTAAAGAGCTTGTCCACGAAACCATCGCATGGATGGAAAAAACTATGGATAAAGAGTTTACGGGCATCAAGTGCGGATTCCCCGGCATAGATTCTTTTACCGGCGGCTTCCAGAAATCCGAGATGATCGTTATCGGCGCGCGTCCTTCAATAGGGAAGACGGCGCTGGCGCTCAATATGGCGGCGAATACTGCTGTTCATCAAAAAATCCCGACGGCGTTCTTTTCGCTTGAAATGCCCGATATACGGCTTACTGAGCGCCTGTTAGCATCCGAATCGTGTGTGGACTTCCGCAATATCCGCACGATGAATAAAGTTGAGCAGGGTAAAAATTTTGACAAGATGCTCTCTGTTGCGGGTAGGATTTATGACGCGCCGCTCTTTATCGAAGCGATACCGAATATGAAGCTCTTCGATCTACGCACGCAGGCGCGCCGTCTGCGCGAAGTGGAAAAAGTCGAAATCATCTTTATCGATTATCTGGGTCTTATCGGTAGTGATAATATATACACCCCGCGTTATGAACAGGTGTCTGAATTTTCACGTTCGGTGAAGAGCCTTGCCCGCGAGTTGGATATTCCGATTGTCGTCCTCTCGCAAGTAGGGCGTCCGGCGGAAGGCGGCAAACCGACGCTCGCCCATCTTCGCGATTCGGGCGCCGTTGAACAGGACGCCGATGTCGTCATCCTTATGCACCGCGAGCGGGCAAAAAAAGATGACGAGCCCTCACCCGAATTTTTTGAAACAGAAATTGAAATAGCAAAGAACCGCAATGGTCCCACCGGAAGAACGATTCTTAACTATTATGATAGATGGACAAAGTTTGATAATTCTGATAAGTAGAATGATGGATAATAGATAATAGATAATGGATGATGGAGGGTTTGATTCGAAGTATTAGAGTATTCCATGAATTATCTCTGATACTCCGAAGTAAAAATCCATAATCCATAATCCACTATATTGCACGAGGAGGCATAATGAATTTTGATGGTTATGATTTTGATAACTTGGTTGATGAGGGGAAGCGCCTTGTCATCGAGGAATTAAAATCTCAATTGATGTCTTGGCATGATGGCAGTATATGTGTATGCAACGATTGTGTGGTAGACATGGCGGCATTAGCGCTTAATCTGCTGCCCCCTCGCTACCACAGCTCACTCTTGGGAACCATATATCTTGCCGAGGGCGCAAACGAGCCTGAGTATGCTGAAAAATTAAAAAAGACGGTGAAAGACGCTATAGACCATGTAAGCCGCCACCCCGGACATGAAATAGGGTCTCGCTAATAAGACATGGCAGGCGACGGGCTTATTTTAGTTGTTGATGATGAACGACGAATAGCGGAACTCCTCAAAGCGTATCTTGAAAGGAGCGCGTTCAAGGTGATATGCGCCGCTACCGGCAGGGAAGCGCTTGCCGCATTCGAGCAATATCCCGTATCCCTTATGCTACTCGACCTTATGCTGCCGGATATAACAGGCGAGGCAGTTTGTAGGCGGGTGCGTGAAAGCTCCTCCATTCCGATTATTATGCTTACGGCAAAAGCCGATGAGGAGAGCATCATCAAAGGGCTTTCAGTCGGCGCAGACGATTATATAACAAAGCCGTTTAGTATGAAGCAAGTTGTCGCCCGTGTTCAGGCGGCATTGCGCCGAAGTATTTTGCACGCCCCCCCCAACACAAAAAAATTGTATCTTAAATATGGTGAGCTCGAACTGGATGGAGAGCGGCGGCTGATAATAAAAAACGGCGTCCCTCTATCGTTAAGCGCCGAGGAATACAAGATACTCTGTCTCTTGATGTCTAATGGCGCGAAGATTTTTACCCGTGATGAAATTATCGACAAGATCAAGGGCGAGGACTTCGATGGGTTTGACCGGACGATAGACGCGCAGATTAAAAACATCAGGAAAAAGATCGGTGATGATTCGAAAAATGCGCGGTATATTCAAACGGTCTACGGGTTAGGGTATCGGTTTATTGGTGAAGAAGGGGTGATGGGGAACGGGAACAGTAGCAGCTACTAATTTACTATATAATCGCGCACATATACAAAAGACTGCGTTTTGGGTATAATAGTGCAATATCAATGATAATATGGAGGCTTTGATGGCAATAAACAAACTGATGACGGAGCATGAAAAACTGGAGATCGGCGTTAGGGCGGCGGAACTGCGGGAGGCAGGCAAGGTAGCGGAATCAAGGGAACTGGCACTGAGTGTTCCCATGCCTCCCTGGATGGCGAAAGTTTTCAAAGAAAAAGTATCCTGGGGACGGGATTTTTTGAAGAACAGTGGCTGGAACATGGCGGAAGTTGAAGCGGCTTATGGAAAAGACTGGATTAACAATTGACATTGGCAACAAGGAAGGCTCACCGTATCACACCGTAGATATGGCATTTCCACACCGGAACCAGTGGCGTTACAAAGGACTGCCCCGTGATGCCTTTCATGTGGCATGTATCGCTCACAAAACGCGCCTCAAGAACGGGCTATCTCGGCTGGGGCTGCCCAAACTCGACCGTGAATTAGCAAAGATACGGATAGACGCCCTCACAGCTATCCAACAATGTTATATCGAAAAGCAATTGGCGGCTTTTGCAGCACCCCGCCCCCGCCCCGCGCATACACCGCATGATCAGTCTTAGAAAGCGCCTTATCCTCACCTATGCTCTGTTTATCAGCGCCGCGCTCTTTATACTAACAGCCGGGCTTAATATTTTTGCACAGAAAATATTTGAAAGTTTTGTAAAGGATACTATCAAAACACACAATAGAGAAATTGTGGATGCTATCAGCGAATTGTATAATCCTATACAGCAAACTTTTGACAGAGTGGCATTAGAATCGATAGGAATGTTGTTTATGCATGACGGCTATATTGTTGATGTCGAAAGCGCCGATACCGTTTCTCTATGGGATGCCCGCACTATGGATATGCAGCATTGCGTCGAAGTGGTGCAAGATATCAGCCGCAGGATGAAAACACAACATGGTATAGACAGCGAATTACAAAATACAAGTTACCCTCTTACATACCATGGCATTACGATAGGGCAGGTTAATATCGCTACAGTAGGCCCTTTTTTTTATACTGAGTCCGAGGGGAAATTCTTAGCCTCATTAAATAGATTGCTCATTATCGCCGCCTGCGTGTTTATCATTCTAACAGTCTGTGTTTCTATTTTGTTAGGAGCGAGCATCGCGCGACCGATAAATGCGGCAAGTAAGGCTGCGCGTCAAATTGCCTCATTCTATGCAAGCGGCAGCACGCAGAGAACGTTAAAAACCACCATTCGGGAAGATTATAAAACTCTGGAGCTGACGGAGCTATCAAAATCAATAAACGAATTAAGCGCGGAACTAGCGGACAGCGAGCGGCGGCAAAAGCAACTTACTTCCGACATCGCCCATGAACTGAGGACGCCGCTTGCCTCTTTGCAGGGAACTATCGAAGCTATGATAGACGGTGTTTGGGCGCCTGACAGGGTGCGGCTTACAAATTGTTATGAAGAGATTACACGACTTTCAAAACTGGTAGAGGATATGCGTGTGCTAACGGGGCTTGAATGGGAAAGCATTACCCTCCATAAAACTGATTTTGATATTGCCGCATTGCTGGAGCGTGTCGCCGATTATTGCAGACCCGCTGCGAATGAAAAAGGCATTGCCATTCACCTAAAAACGGTAAGCGCAAAAGTCTATGCTGATTACGACCGTGCCAAACAGGTGTTTATCAATCTGGTATCCAACGCCGTCCAGTATACGGATACCGGACACATCACGATAACAGTTGAATTTTCTTGCAACATTATCATCAAAATTGAGGATACCGGCATCGGGATTGCGAAAGACGACCTGCCCCATATCTTTGAACGTTTCTATCGGACGGACAAATCGAGGGCGCGAAGCACGGGGGGCTATGGCATCGGGCTGAGCATCGCTGCGGCGATTGCCACCGCTCACGGTTGGACGATAAGCGCGGAAAGCGAAATGGGCAGGGGAACGTGTTTTACTATCACCCATCTTCCGCGTGGTCTGCCATAAACCGTTCGTAGAGTTCATCGCCGACACATTCACGGGCATATTTGCACCACTTGATGCAGGATTTTGTATCGTTGTAGGCGACGAAGCCGCATCTATCGCAAACCCCCTGCATATCGGTGGAAAATAGGTCTATTTCGTTCCCGCACACGGGGCACGGCTTTGTTGCCAAAGCAGGCGTTCTGATATTATCCGCACCGGGGCATCGATAGGTCATGGCGAGCTCTCCTTGCCTTCAAGAATCGCGCCTTCAACAGAAAGTGTTACGATTTTTAGTTCGATATTTTTTTCGCTTTTGTTGAGCGCATTTTGCGCCATCCAGACAATGCCGCCGCAGCACGGCACTTCCATGCGGACAAGCGTAATTGATTTTATATGGTGATTCTTAAAAATAGCGCAGAGCTTTCCGCTGTAATCGAGCGCATCGAGTTTCGGACAGCCGATGACCGTTGTTTTGCCGCGCATGAACGTATGGTGGAAATTCCCATGCGAGTATGCCGCGCAATCCGCGCTGATTAAAAGTTCCACATCGTCAAAACACGCGGCTGCCGGAGAAACAAGCTTGAGTTGAATTGGCCACGCGTTTAAGCGTCCGGACACACCGAATGCCGCCGCCTCGCGTTCTTCAAAACCAATCGCGTTTTCAGGGCAGGCGGGAAGGCAGTTGCCAAGCCCGTCGCAGTCCGCATCGCGGAGCAACTTTGCCTTCCCTCCTACGATGCCGATTGCCCCCTCATGGCAAGCTGACGCGCAGAGCCCGCATCCGTTACATTTTTCCTCGTCAATGACAATTATTTTCCGAATCATAACTGTCGAAAATCTATCAAATTCAAAGAAAAAAAACAATATATCCGGCGCCGCCCGGGTGCACTTCCAAATTCTGGGTAAATCAGCCGGCACTATGGTAGTAATCCAGTAGAGGAGGGGGAAGTCTCCCCCTACGGGCGCACTGCGTTGCGCCCTACCCCGCCCAGCCGCCGCGCCCGATAGGGCGTTTAACAGCGGCATACGAAGAG
>JAITNZ010000106.1 GCA_031290205.1 Spirochaetaceae bacterium | reverse complement strand
CGTAAAATCTTCCCCCCTCCCCCATCCCCCATCCCCCATCCCCCTTCTTCCCCAGCGCTACTATATTGACACGCTCGGGTGCGCGAAAAATCAGGTTGATTCGGAAATGCTGATGTCTTGCTTATCCGGCGAAGGCTGGGAATTAAGCGCGAGCGGAGATGCCGACCTGATCATCGTCAATTCTTGCGGATTCATCGAAAGCGCCAAGCGGGAGTCGATAAACACCGTCCTCTCATTTCGCGCGCTCTTCCCCCAGAAAAAAATTGTCCTCGCCGGCTGCCTCGCCGCCCGTTACGCAGGGGAACTCCGTGAATCGCTCCCCGAAGCAGACCTCATCTGTCCGTCAAGCGACCCGCGCGAGGTCGCCGCCTTTGTTTGCGGCAAAAAAGACGCGGGGGGGAAAATCAATGACGGCGCCCGTCCGTTGCTCTCGCTGCCGGGCTCCGCCTACCTCAAAATCGCCGAAGGCTGCAATAACGCCTGTTCCTTCTGCGCAATCCCACTGATACGGGGCAATCTGCGCAGCAGGACCATTCCCGACATCCATGAAGAGTTCGCGCTGCTCCTCCGGCGGGGCATCAAGGAAGTCTGCCTCATAGCCCAGGATACCGCCGCTTACGGCGCCGAAACTGAGGGGAAACCCCGTTTAGCCGCGTTACTTGCAAACCTCTTGGAAAGCGACGGCGATTTTTGGATACGCCTCCTCTACCTGCACCCCGACCACTTCCCCGAGGCGCTCCTCCCCCTCATGCAGGCGGATGCGCGCCTCCTCCCCTACTTCGATATTCCGTTTCAACATGCCTCCAAAAAAACACTGAGTAGCATGGGACGGCTCGGCGACAGCGACACCTACCTCCAGTTAATCCGCACCATCCGCGCCGCCCTCCCCAACGCCGTGCTGCGCTCAACCTTCCTCGTCGGCTTCCCCGGCGAAACAGACGCCGATTTTGAAGAACTCCTCGCCTTTCAACAAAATGCCGCACTCGATTGGGCGGGGGTCTTTAGCTATTCGCCCGAAGAGGGCACGCCGGCGTTCACCCTGAAAAACCGCCCTGCTAAAAAAGTCGCGGCGGCGCGCAAAACGCGGCTCGAAGAAGCTCAGCTCAGCTTGAGTGAAAAAAAACTCGAGCGCTTCATCAGCAAAACGCTCGATGTCTTGGTCGAAGAAAAAATTGAGGGTGAAGCGGGCTTATACCTCGGCAGGTCCTACGGACAAGCGCCCGAAGTGGACGGCGCTATCGTCCTCGAAACCGCCCCCGTCGCCGCGCTCGCCCCCGGCAGCTTTGTCCGCGGTGAAATTTTCGCCCGCGCAGGACTGGATTTGCGGCTGCGCTAATATACCGTACATGGTTGAATTCGGAACTGCTGCGTATGCATGTTCGTGTATTGACAAAAAATGATAGATTGCATACAATTCAAGAACCAATTAATTTTTACGGTCAACCTGCTAACAAGGAACTTTTGTTCCGCAAAATCTTTTATACCACTGCTAGGGTATAAAAAGCACTAAAATGAAAAAAGGGAGCTACGGCTCCCTTTTATTGAGCCTCAGACTCTGCCCTCGCCTTCAGGATGAAAAGGGCGTCATCAACTTGGGGTCTGATACCCCGCCCCTTGCGGCGGGGATTTTTTTCTATGCTCTTCCCCCCACTCCTCACGCACTAAAGCGTTTTTTCTTAGCGTGGTCCTCTTTGTGGCGGCGGTCGAGTTCGGCTAGGACTTCTTCTAGTTTGATGCCTTCTTTCGATAAGAGCAGCATCGCGTGGAAGAAGAGGTCGGCGGCTTCCCAGACGCTCTCGGCGCGCGAACGGGCGGTGCAGAGTTCGTAGGCTTCTTCCATCACTTTGCGTTTGACTTTGTCTGTTGAAAGTGAGGCGGTGTATGAGCCTGCGGGGGCGCTTCGTAGGCGCTCTTCGATTAGCGCTTGGAGGCGGGTAAGGGTGGAGCGCTGCCCTGTTTCAAAGCAGGAAAAGCTGCCGGTATGGCAGACGCCGCCTGTCGGTTCTACGGTGGCGAGCAGCGCGTCGCGGTCGCAGTCGGCGCGGAGGCGGAGCAGCTTCAGCGTGTGCCCCGAAGTTTCGCCCTTCATCCAAAGTTTGTTCCGCGTCCGGCTGTGAAAGCAGAGCTTATTACGGCGGAAGGTTTCGGCAAGCGCCTCGCGGTCGGTAAAGCCGGTCATCAGCACCTGCCCGTCAGGCGACTGGGCGATAAGCGGCAGCATTTTTCCCCCTTCCCCGCCTCCCGTGCCCTTCGCCCAGTTGAGGCTGAGGAGGAAGGCGTCGGCAAGCTGTATCGCGCCGGTGTAGAGCGCCATGCCAAGCTGAACGTCGCAGCCGGCTTGGGCGAGTTTTTCGATTTCATCGAGTGAGGAAACGCCTCCGGCGACGCTCAGGCGGCAGGAAACGGCGCTCCGCAGGGCACGGACGCGCTCAAAGTTGATGCCACCCATCGTGCCCTCGCGTTCGACGCAGGTCCAGAGGAGTTCGCCTGCGAATTGTTCGAGCTGTTTTGCCGTTTCGATGAGGGGAAGCCCGGTAAACGTCTTCCAGCCGTCGGCAACGATGATGTCCTCGCGCGAATCGACGGCGACAATCAGCCGTTCGCGCCCGATTTTTCCCGCTATTTCATCGAGAAAGGCGGTATTCACGCCAAACCCACTCGTCAGCCTGAGCGCCGCCGACCCAACGATGACCTTTTCCGCCCCCAAGCTGACGAGTTCCGCAGCCTGCTCCGCGCTCCTGATGCCGCCGCCGACTCGGCACTGGGCGAGGCGGAGGAGGGGTTTTATCATCGCGCTGTTCGAGCCGCTGCCCATCGCAGCGTCG
Organism: Spirochaetaceae bacterium; assembly: GCA_031290205.1. GTDB lineage: Bacteria > Spirochaetota > Spirochaetia > Treponematales > Breznakiellaceae > JAITXS01. Next base: position 4,727 of record JAITNZ010000106.1, on the reverse strand, counting down.
AGGTCGATGACGGCAACTTCGCCATAACGGTCAAATTCCCGCGCAAGCTCTTCAGCATTATCCCGCTGTAGCACGAGTTCCGCGCCCTGCCGCAGCTGCACGACTCTGCCGTCCTGTATATCTATTGAAGCAATAATCATTGTTTATTCCCGATTGAGCTAACCATAGCATGATGAGGCAAAAGGGTATACCCTTAAGCTCTGCGGCTTTTTTAAGCCGCCTCAGGCGGTTTCATGCCTACACCGTATTATATCTAACTTGTAATAATTCAGGCTTTGCGGGTAATATACAGACATCATAGGAGTAAATATATGAAAACAAGTAAAATTATGTTTTTGGTTCTTGCGCTTGCGCTACCGCTTTTCTGTATGTTTTTTGCTTGCGGCTCGTTTCGTCCGGCAACGCAGGTGAATCCATACTATTATTCTTCGTATCCGCCGAATTCCCGCAGTCATGTGTATATAGGCGGCTTTACTGTCTATCTAAAAAAAGGCGTCGGTAACGAAAACGTAACTCAAGCCCAGAAGGATGAGTATACCCGTTTGATTGCGGAGTATACGGCAGCCATTGCCGCCAACCCTGCGGACGCAGCTTCGTACAACGAGCGCGGCGTCGTGTATAACAAGCTAAACAAGCTGGATGAATCCTTCGCCGATTTTAATAACGCGATACGGGCAGATCCTGCTTTGACCGATGCGTATTATAACCGAGGTATCGTTTCTTTACAACGCAACGAAAGCGGCGCGGCGCTCGCCGACCTTCAAAAGGTCATTGCCGTCTATCCTGCCAATAAAGATGTCCAGTATTATCTTGGCGTATGTTATTACGAAGTAGGCGACAAGAAAAACGCGCACAAATTGTTTGAAACGGTCAACGAAAACGACCCGCACTATCTTGATGTCGCGCAGTATCTCGCTTCTTATACCGCAGGAACATACTGATAGACCGAGGCGCCCCGTTTGCATTGCGAAAGGGCGCCTCAATATCGGCATCCAGCTTTTCCCCCATCGAATGGTCTAAAAATTAGAATCCGACTTTCCTTTGCGTCTCTGCGTATGCGGTAAAAGTGAGCAATGAGCGTCGTAGCCTTGAAGAACTCGGCGCCACGGTGGGCGACACTTGGTATCGTTCGGATTCGGAAACGGGGCTTGCTGAAGTCTGATGTACTCTGTATACTAAACTCAGAGGATAACGCTTTTGAAAAAAATCTTTTTTTTGTTTGGTTTATTCGGTTTAGCCGCTTCGGGGATTTTAGCCGATGATTTGCCGCCGCCGGGGGGCGAGAGCCTGTTTCTCTATGGGCATCCCGCTTATACCACCAGCGCGAATTCCGCGGCAGGCGGTCCGCTGTTTTCGGCGGGACCCTACTCCATCAATATTAATCCGGCGCTGACTGCCGGATTTCAGTCGCCGGTCGCCGATTTCGGCGTTTCGGTTCTTACCGATACGGCAAACGCAAAGGCGGGCGCCGCCCTCCACCTCGGTGCGAGCTACCCAACCCGTTGGGGGGTCTGGACAGGCGCTCTGCGGGCTGAGTTTTTCGATTTCGACTCGCTGCCCATCGGCAATAGTGTCGCAGGACACGTTGGTTTTGCCCGCGATGTGACCGAAAATCTCTATATCGGGGTGGGGCTTTCCGTAGGCGGTATGTTTAATGGCGCGGCAAAAGATTTCTATGCCGCGGCGGATGCCGGCGTTTGGTATCGCATTAAAGAAGTAACCGACCTGCCTGTTTTTAAGAATATTCGCTTCGGCGTCGCGTTTCAGAATCTAGGAAAATCATTCAACCATTTCGAGGCGGGCGGCGTCGAACTAAGCTATGGCGCCGGTTTCCCCGGTATATTTCAACCGAAAGCGGGAGTCGCGGCGGATGTGCTAAGTTTTGAAAAGTTCAAATTGGGGCTATCGGTCGATGCCTCGTTCCCTGCATTTTCAAATTTTGTGCTGAATACCGGACTTCAGGCTGAAATTGCGGATATGTTTTACCTCTCTACAGGCTGGGACTTTAACGCGCGCGAAAGTAGCAACGACTACGGCATGCACTGGCTCTATCTTTCTTGCGGCGTCAAATTCCAAGTTGATACTTCAGGCGTTAAAGCACTGGGGAAGGACGGCGTCGAACAGACGGATGTTAAGCTTGATGGTCTGTGGCAACACCTCCATAAAAACATCGAGCATATAGCAATCGGCGCCACAGTTAATTTCGGCGCACGGGACGGTATGCCGCCCGCCATCGAAATCGACGAGATTCAATACAAATAAGGAGGCACATTGATGAATCACTCTTTTCTTACCAATCTTACCAAAGCCAAGTATGTAAGTGCCCTAGTCAATGCCTGTGGCGGAATGAAAAAAATTGCAGGCGGGGGTAAAAAATTTTTTTGCGCCTTATTTCTTTTTGCAGCTCTGCTTAGCGGCAACGCAGAGGAGCAACAAAGTGAGGTCTATTATTTTTCACCCAACGGCGATGGTAAAAAGGATCTGCTGTCCATCCCCTTCGCGATAAAAGATTCCCGTTTTATTAAAGAATGGCAGTTTATCGTGACTGATGCCGCCGGTGTCGTCGTCTATTCGAAGGGTGAGGAAACAAAAAAAATTGACGAAAAGGTAAGCAACTATAAAGAAATATTTTTTAGCATTTTTAAGCCAAAACAGAGTGTTCGCGTCCCTCCAAGCATCCGCTGGGACGGCATGACAAACGAAGGGAAACTCGCGCCGGACGGGAATTATTATTTTTACTTTTTGGCGCGCGATGATAACGACAACTATTCCGAGACGATGCGTTACCGCGTGGTGCTCGATACTAAGCCGCCCGAAATCACCATCCAGCAGCCAGCCGAGCAGGATAAGTTTTTCGGAACAGGCACGAAAAAAACGCTTGCCATTCGGCAAAGCGGTTCCCGTGAAGACCAATGGATTGGCGTGATAAGCGACAGCGCGGGGAAGGCAGTCCGTCATTTTGAATGGGCGGATAGCGCTCCGGCGAATCTTGTCTGGGACGGGAAAGACGATAAGGGGATGATCGTCCCCGCAGGCGATTATAGTTACGCAATATCCGCCGTAGACCGTGCCGAAAACCAATCGCCCCCCGCAGGCGTTACCGGTATCCGCTTCGAAACTATCGTCCCACAGGCAGAAGCGGGGCGTTCGGCGCCGGAACTCGCCCCCCACGGGCGGACAAAAAGCGAAGTGTTCCATTTAGTTACCAACCTTAGTCCCAACGCTGAGGGGGGGAACAAGGAAAGCGGCAGTTGGAGCTTCAGCATAGTTCCCGACCGAGAAACCGGCGCTCCGGCAGTTAAGGAATGGAAGGGGAGCGGCGCCGCGCCGAGGGCGACCATCGAATGGGACGGCAAGACCACCACGAACAGCATTGCCGAAGGCGCTTTCAAGGGAATCCTCGAAATCAAACTGGCAAGCGGCGCGGCGGTGCAGGCGGAAACGCCCCCATTTATCAGCACAGGGCTTGCCCCGAAGCTCGATGTCAAAACGGCGCCCCCCCTTTTCAGCCCGGACGGCGATAAAATTGGGGACGAGCTGGATATCAACCTCGCTGCCCAATCCCAACTCCCCTTCGAATCGTGGTCTTTCGTTATCTACGACCATGAAGTGCCCTTCTGGACACGCAGCGGCGGCGCCGATGTTCCGCAAAAACTCATCTGGAACGGACGGGGCGACGACAGCGTCCTCGTCGAATCGGCGACGAATTACCCTTATATCTTTACCGTTACCGACTCGCAAGGGCAACGCTCCGAAGCTGCCGGTTCGATACAAGTTGATGTGCTGATAATCAGGGATGGCGACAAACTCCGCATGCGGGTTCCGGCGATCATCTTCCGCGCAAACAATGCCGACTTTGTTGATAAGACCGTCGATAAAAAGCGCGGGCTCGACCAGACGACGATCGACAACAACGAGCGCGTCCTTAGCCGTGTAGCCGAAATTCTGCAAAAATTCCCCGATTATAAAGTAAGAATCGAAGGGCACGCAAACAGCGAAACCGGTACGGCAAAAGAAGAGCAGGAACTCATCCCGCTTTCCCGCAGGCGGGCGCAGTTTGTCCAAGAATGGCTCGTCCGGCACGGCACCAACGCGGCGCGTCTAAGCGCAGACGGCTTGGGCGGTAAGGACCCCGTCATGAAAAACCGCGGCGACCGCGCCAACTGGTGGAAAAACCGCCGCGTCGAGTTCGTGCTAGAAAGATGAGGGCTTTTCGACGAAGGGGGAAAAAGGAAGGCGGAGGGGGGCGCCGCCTTTTGGGGCGGTTAAAACTGGGGGTGCGGGGGATATGTTCCCCCGCATGAGCAAAGACTTCAAGGAGAAATCTTCCATACCCCGCCGCTCTGCGGCGGGGATTTTTTATTTATGGATTTTCTCTGCAATACGCATTGGCGGCATTGCTGATTTCGTCCAAAGTCATACCGGGACACAAATTCGTTTTCCGCCACTCCGTATAATCAAAGGGTTGGCTTTTAAGCACATAAATAAATTGTTCCGCATCAAGCATTCCAAGCTCTTCATTTAAACACTTTATGCCCCTATCAAGCAACACGGTGTTATTCGTCATTTTCAGCCTCCTGGTTGATAAAATCCACGGGGTTACATATAACAATTCTATCATCTTGATATTTTGCCATACGTTTATCCACCGTAATAAGATAATCACACTGCGCCGTAATAGCGCATGCAATATGTAATGCGTCAAACTGTTTTATACCGGTCTTCTC
>JAITNZ010000262.1 GCA_031290205.1 Spirochaetaceae bacterium | reverse complement strand
CCCCGCCCGCCCGGTCCCCGCGATTGAAAATCGCGAGGGACAGCACAAGCGCGGGAGTTGCTGAAGGGGTACGCTTGATAAAAGTTTGCGTTATTTGTATGATAAGGCGATGGCTTCGGGAGGTCAGGTATGAAGATTTTGATGGTTTCGAGCGAGGCGGTTCCTTTTGCGAAAACGGGCGGTTTGGCGGATGCGGTATCGGCGCTGTCGATTGCGCTTGCCAAGCTTGGCAACGAGGTAAAAATCGTTATTCCGCGATATTATAACATTGACAGGACGGTTTTGACCCCGCTTGAAGGCGAGATGGGGGTGCCAATGGGGCAGGGCATCGAGGAATGGTGCGCCGTCCACAAGACCGAGCTGCCCGGATCGCCTGCGACGGCGCCCGTCGAGATATTCTTTATCGACCACGAGATATTTTTTGGGCGCGACGGCATCTACGGGACGCCTTTCGAGCCGGATTTCGCCGACAATGCGCGGCGTTTTACCTTTTTTGCCCGCGCCGCTTTTCAGCTCTGTTCTAAGATTCAGTGGTTTCCCGATGTGTTCCACAGCCATGACTGGCCCTCGGCGCTCGTTCCCGTCTATCTTAAATACGCGCTGAGGGTTGGTCCGCTGGAAAAGAGCGTCTCGGTTTTAACGATCCACAATCTGGGCTATCAGGGCATTTACAATAAAGACACATTCAGCTATACTGGGCTGGATTGGAATGTTTTTTACGAAGGCGGATTTGAGGACTGGAATATGCTGAATATGCTGAAAGCGGGAATCTCCAGCGCCGACAGGCTCAACACGGTTTCTGAAGCCTATTGCGCGGAGACAAAAACGGGAAACTACGGGTGCAGACTTGACGGAGCGCTCCGCTACCGGAGCGAAGATTACTGCGGGATACTCAACGGCGTGGATACGGAAGTCTGGAATCCCCAAAAGGATGCCTACATCCCGAAACACTATTCGGCTGCCGACTTGAAGGGAAAAGCCGCCGCAAAAAAAGCATTGCAGAAAGCGTTTAATCTGCCGGAGAATCCCGATGTGCCGGTGCTCGGCATGGTAACCCGCCTGACCGGGCAGAAGGGGGTCGGCGAACTGTTCGGACCCTCCTATGGCTCGGCATATTCGATATGCAAAGATATGAACCTGAATTTTGTGATGATTGGAACGGGCGAAAGCTGGTGCGAGCAGGAGCTCCGCCACCTTTCTTCCGAGCTATCCAACTTTAAGGCGCAGATTGGGTATAGCGAGAAGCTCGGGCATCTTATTGAGGCGGGGAGCGATTTCTTTCTCATGCCCTCCCGCTACGAGCCTTGCGGGCTTAATCAGATGTATTCGCTTGCCTACGGCACGCTTCCCATCGTCCGCAATACCGGCGGGCTTGCCGATACGGTGCAGAACTATGACGAGGCAAGCGGCGGGGGGACGGGTTTTATGTTTGACGATCTTACTCCGCAGGCGATTTACAATACCGTCGGCTGGGCGATGTGGGCATATCATAACCGCCCCGAACATATTGCGGCAATGCGCAAACGGGGCATGAAACATGACTTTTCGTGGAAAGGCGCCGCGCAAAAATATATCCAGATGTACGAGGACGCCGCTACGGATGCCTCAAAAAGGATGGATGTATGAACGCCCCCCTCCCACAAAAAAATTTTCGCGGTAAGCTGCCTCAACTTGCCGCCCTGTTCTGCTTTGCACTCTTGCTCTTTTCCTGCGCGTCGGACCCTTTTGCCAAGATCGACCAAGAAGTATTTGCGGGAAAATACGAAGAAGCCGTCCAGATTTTAGAAACTGAAAAAAAATCGCTCTATGGCAGCGATGCGATTCTCTACTATCTTGATAAGGGGATGATAGCGCACTATGCGGGCAACTATGAGGAGTCGAGCGCGTTGCTACAAGACGGTGAACGCGCCATCGAAGATGCTTTTACCAAAAGCGTAACGGAAAGTATCACTTCGTATATTGTCAACGACAAGAGCAAACAGTATGCCGGCGAAGATTACGAAGACCTCTATCTGAATGTATTTAACGCGCTGAATTACTATCATCAGAAAAAAATGGAAGATGCGATGGTCGAAATCCGCCGCGTGGGGGCTAAATTGCAAGTCTTGCACACCAAGTATGATGCGTTGAATGAAGAACTGAGTGATGAAGACCGCGACGCGGCTGATTATACGGATGTCGAAATCAATTTTTCCAATTCGGCGCTGGCGCGGTATTTAGGGCTTTTATTTTACCGCGCGGCGGGGAAGTCCGATGACGCGAGGATAGACCGTGATTGGCTTAAAAAGGCATTCGCCGACGAGAAGCCGGTGTATCCGTTTCCGGCGCCTTCGATAATAGATGAGGAGCTTGCCGTTCCGAAGGGCAAAGCCCGCCTCAATGTGCTTGCCTTTAGCGGTCTGTCGCCGGTAAAGGTTGAGGAGGTGACGCGCATCCCGATGCCGACGGGAAACTGGATAAAAATCGCGCTGCCGGAAATGGAAAAAACGCCATCGGCTGTTCGAAAAATCGAGCTAGTTTTCGAAGGCGGCGCGACGCATGAGCTTGCACTGCTCGAAGATATTCAGAATGTCGCGATAGAAACGTTTAAGATACACTTGGGGACGATAAAAGCAAAATCTATCATTCGGGGAACGACGAAAGGCGGGATTGCGACGGGTTTAAGCGCTGCCGGACGGCAAAACGATAATCCCTGGCTCGCGCTGGCGGGGCTTGGCGCACAAGCCTTTGCGGAGCTAAGCGAAAGCGCCGATTTGCGGCTTGCGCGATACTTTCCGGGTAAGGCGTCCATAGGCGGCGTTACGCTGGATCCGGGGAACTATACTTTTTCGGTGAATTATTACGATGGCACAGGCGGATTCATCGAATCTATCGAACACAAAAATTTTGCCGTCCAGCTTTCAACATTAAATTTAGTTGAAACCTACTGTTCAAAATGAGTGCCTCAGCCAGTGCCTCAGGCACTTTCAGCCTTCCGTACGGCAAGAAAACGGGGGGAGGGAGGGAGGTGAGTAATGAGTGAGTGATAAGTGGTAAGTGATAAGTGGTAAGTGGTAAGTGGTAAGTGATGAGTGAGTGATGAGTGAGTGATGAGTGAGTGATGAGTGAGTGGTAAGTGATAAGTGGTAAGTGATGAGTGAGTGGTAAGTGATGAGTGAGTGATAAGTGAGTGATGAGTGTAATGAGGCGCGAAGAACGACTTCAAACTGAAATCTTCACCCTATACCCTATACCCTATACCCTATACCCCATCACCCCTGCTTAGAGGAAAAAATGAAAATAGAGAGGAAAAAAATGGAAAAAAAAATGATTTATGGTGCGGCGTCCTTGTTTGTCGCGGCGTTCATTGTGTCCTGCGCGTCCGCGCCGCAGGTAAGCCGTCTGGATGCCGACGCACAGCGCGACCTGAGCGGTTACTGGAATGATACGGACATCAAGATAGCCTGCGATGGGCTGATTGAGAGCTGCCTGCAATCGCCCCGCGTGAGCCGGGTTCTTGCTGCGGCAAAGAAGACGGTTCCCCGCGTGTTGGTAGGGGTTTTCAACAATGATAGCGACGAGCATATCGATACGTCGATTATCTCGACGGTGATGGAAAGCTCGATTATGGAAACCGAAAAGTTTGATTTTGTTTCGGGCGACAGGGTGCGCGACCAGCTTCGTGCGGAAAAGCAGGATCAGCAAACAAACGCGACCGAAAAAACAGCCGCAGGCTTAGGAAAAGAGCTGGGGGCGAATTTCCTTATGACAGGCTCGGTGAAAATCAGCACCGACCGGAGTCCCGACGGGAGCACTCAAATAAGGGCATACTACGTGACGGCGCAATTAACCGACATTGAAACCAACTCGACTATCTGGCAAGCAACCGCTCCCGCCATCCGCAAGGAAATTAAAAGAGCCAAGAGCCGGTTTTAGCTTTCCCCGACCAGCCGCCGCGCCCGATAGGGCGTTTAACGGCGGCATACGAAGAGGCGTGGCGCAGAACAAGCCAACACTGCACGATATTGCAGGTTCACCTTTAGGTGAACCTGTGCGCCGCCCAGCCGCCGCGCCCGATAGGGCGTTTAACAGCGGCATACGAAGAGGCGTGGCGCAGAACAAGCCAACACTGCGTGCAATTTATTTTTCTGGGTAAATTCTAAAGTGATACCTATATTGCAAACGGGGGGTCTGGGGGGGCACCTCGCCCCCCCAGCGGGGCGTTGCGGGGCGGCGCCCCGCAGAGGGGGTA
>JAITNZ010000103.1 GCA_031290205.1 Spirochaetaceae bacterium | reverse complement strand
TCTCGTGCAGCGGCACAAGCGCTAACGCGCCAGCGCTCGCTGCAATACACGACGCCACGAGCATTTGCTGGAAGCGCCACTTCCTGTCTCGGACGCCTTTTTCTCACTAAAGGCAAGGCATAAAAGCGCCTCAGGCGCCGTTACCGCGCACCTTACGGTGTCGAACGCCTTTCTCAAACCGAAGGCAAGGCAAAAAGCGCCTGTGGCGCCTCGTTACCGTGCACCTTACTGTTTAACACAGATACGGAGGCTCGCAACGAGCAAGGGCGCCGACGGTAAAGTGCGTGGTTAGGAGCATGGCGGCGAGCACTGGCGCGTAAGCGCTTGTGCCGCCGACCGAGAAAGCCTTCCCCCTGTGTTAATCTGTGGACAAATTTTTAATGCGCTCGCCCTGCATACCACGTCATGTCGCCTTGTGCAAAACGCCGCTTTTTTCTATAATGCTATAATCTATACGTTAAAAGGTTCCGAAGCTAGGCGCCAAAGTAAAAACAGGGAAACAGGGTGAGGGAGAAAAAAATTGTCCAAATATACCGGCATACAGAAAGAAGAAACACTCAAAGGGCTTGTCCATGATGACTATTTCTCCAAATTCGGGTATGAGCCGAATATAGACAACATTGATTTTGTTGTGACAGACGCAAAGACGCGGGGCGAATTATTCACGGCGGAGGGGTCGGGGTCTTCTGTTCACTATCTGTGGGCTGAAGCTAAGAAGGGAGGCGATTTTTATACGCCGGAAGTATGGGTGAAAAAATCCCAGGAATACTTGCAACAAGTTTTTAGTGACAACTGGCAGGATGAATATTATATATGGGACTGCGCGTCCGGCACGGGCAATCTTCTTGTAGGTATAACAAAAAAATACAATGTATGGGCGTCTACCATTTCACAGGGCGATGTTGCTTTGATGAATGCCCGTATTGATACCGACAAGGATATTGCGTTGCTTCCAGGTCATGTATTCCAGTTTGACTTTTTGAATGACAGTTTTGACAAACTGCCGGCAGAATTAAAGAAAATCATTGATGATCCTGAAAAGCAGAAAAAGTTGATAGTCTATATCAATCCGCCCTATGCTGAGGCGTCATCATACGGATTTGCCGGAAAACCGCAAGTAGCGAATGAGACAAAAGTTTTTCATACTTATAAAAATATGGTAGGCGCCGAATCAATGAGCGAGCTTTTCGCTCAATTTTTTGTTCGTATATATCATCTGTTGCCACATGCAAAACTTGCTTCATTTGCTACGCCAATATTTTTGACTTCGACCAAGTTTATAAAATTTCGCGCGTTTTTTAAGGCGGAATGTAAAGCCGGTTTTATTTGCAGGGCAAATACATTTGACAATGTCCATGGTAATTTCCCGATTAGTTTCCTCGTGTGGGATTTTGAGAATAAGAAAGATATAACGGAAATTAAAACAGATATAATCTCAAATGATAGCAAACTAAAAGAAATCTGGAATGATGGGATAAAACGGTTTTATCCTATTCCAAAACAACACTCGATAACAGATTGGCGTAGTGCTTTTTATTCTTCTGAAAGTAAAACGAGTCTTGGCTATATAATTATTGTAGGACCGGCAATTCAGAGCAATAGCAACACGTTTATTACAAGCGCACCGGCTAAAAGTTATATTAACAAAAGCATGGTAGCGAATATTGCTAAGGAAAATTTAGCCGATATGTCTATTTATTTTGCTGTCCGGCATTGTATTGAACATACTTGGATAAATCACAATGATTTATATCTGCATCCCAATGAAAACTATAAATCAGATGTTGATTTTCAGAATAACTGTATAATCTTTACGCTGTTTCATGGTAAAAACTTTATATCATCAAATGGCTTTACAAACTACTGGATACCTTTCACGCCAGAACAAGTTGACGCGAAAGAAAAGTTTGAATCAAACTTTATGAGCAATTTCTTGAAGGACAGAACACTAAGTGCGGAGGCGCAATCGGTTTATAACACAGCGCTTGCATTATGGAAGTATTACCATGCAAAAACAAAAAACAATAAAACTGTTTCCGTCAACGCTTCATTCTATGATATTCGGGAATACTTTCAGGGACGCAATGACAAGGGAACCATGAACAGCAAAAGCGCGGACAAAACCTACACCCAGTTGCTGGGCGCATTGCGGGATGCGCTCAAAACGTTGACGCAAAAGATACAGCCGAAAGTGTACGAGTATGGGTTTTTGCGGGAATAGGGGGTATTTATGGATCTTTTGACCGATATAGCCAATCTACTTGATAAATATAATAAAAGATTTGTCCGCGAATTACACAAATTAACGCGAATAAAAAATTCCCGTCGCTGAGCGGCGGGGTATTGAAGATTTCTCCTTGAAGTCTTTGCTCATGCGGGGGAACATATCCCCCGCACCCCCAGTTTTAACCGACCCAAGGGGCGGCGCACAGGCTCACCTAAAGGTGAACCTGCAATTACAGCGTAGTGTTAGAGTGTCCTGCGCCACGCCTCTGCGAATGCCGCTGTTAAACGCCCTATCGGGCGCGGCGGCTGGGCGGGGTATCAGACCCCAAGTTGATGACGCCCTTTTCATCCTGAAGGCGAGGGCAAAAAGCGCCTGAGGCGCAATAAAAAATCCCCGTCGCTGAGCGGCGGGGTATTAAACCCCACTGCGAATAAAGTGCACCCGACAACGCTGACAGCCACCCCCCCCTCTCAAAACCCATACTTCACCCCTACCTTAACAAAACTGTTATCGCGAAACTGCCCGAAAAGCCCCTCGTCGCTACCCGCGAAAATGCCGCCTGACAATTCCACCGCCACATCATTTTTGGTCCAGATAAGCGAGGGCATGACAAAACATGCATTGCTTTCTATATCCCACATAGCGGCAGCACGCAGTTCCAGTTCGTCCCGCAAGAATTTTTTTGAAAGCGCCGCGGTAATGCGCGTTGACGTTACATCGCTGTTGGCTTCGATGTCCAGCGGGTCGTTGATCTCGCCGTCAAGCAGCCTGAGTGTTTCGTTGCACTGGAAAGTAAGGTTTATATCAGCGATAAGCGAGCGGTCAAAGCCGAGCGACCACGCAAGGGACGGATTGTACACCGTGCCGTCATCACCCGCGACATCTTCGGTAATGTTAGCAGCCAATTCGGCGCGGAGGTTGAACCCAAAAACAACCTGCGCGTAATCAAACCCTATTTGGTGATAGGGATTATAGCTTACTAGAGGCGGCGCAGCTGCCGACATCGTTACCGCCGGAGTCGTGAGCCGTCCGTAGTAATACTGCGCGCCTATATCAAGCGCATTGTTTATGGTCGTAGTGAAACGCAGCCCCGCCTGCGCGTAGGCGAGGCTTGTCGTGTCTGTGGGCGTGAGGCTGCCTAAGGGAAGCGCCCAACGCCCGCTTTTTGCAAAACGCACCGGCTCAAAGTTAGGTACAAAGACGCCTTGCAGTTTTGAGAACTGCCCCAACACAAACGAAGCGGAAACGAGCGGGCGGGCGATTTTAAGAGTCATCGGGTCGCTCAAGCCGCTTAAGTCGGAAAAGTCCAGCGGATTTATCACGTCCATCGGACCCATGCTGTCTGCCTTGCCCCAAGTGAGCTTTTTTAAGCCGCCTGTAACATCGAGTTTACCAAAGTAAGCGGTAAGATACGCCTCGTCAACATACACCGGTGATTGTTCATCGTAGTAAACCAGTCCGGGCGCGAGCTTCAAATTGATGGCGGCTTTTACGTTGGAACTTTCGGCGCTGAAGTTAAGTTTCCCCAGAAAAATATTGCCAAAGCGCACTGCAGCCGCGCCCTCCGCAAAGTCTTCAACAAAGCCGGTCATTAACGCCTGAACCTCCCCGCCTATAGACACCGCAAGCGCGTTACCACCGCCGCCAAAAGCATCAGCCACGTCCTCATCACCAAAACCGAATTCTTGTGCAGACAAAGATACTGCCACACAACACAAAAATATAAAAACAAATTTTCTCATAATTACTCCTATGATTACAAGGGAGTGGGGAATGGGGAGTAGGGAGTAGGTAAGATTTTTCTCCGAACTATCAGAGTCTTCCATGAAATACTCCAATATATCAAACTAAAACCCCACTCCCCACTCCCTACTCCCTTTCGTCCCTAACGCACCCTCCCCGTTTCGATATACACCGTCGTGAATACCCCTTCCGGTATAGGCTCATCGTATTTGATGATGTCCATATAGATCGTTGTTGACGTACCCGCCGACAGCGTAGATATTTTTGTTTGCGTTGCCGCGTCGTGTCCCTGCACATCCTTATAGCCGGACATCTCTATCGTCTTTTCAACGGCGCCGCGCTTGTTAAACAACTCTCGTTTGTAAACACGGTAATTGGATTTATCAACCCAGGTGATTATTTTTAAATACTGAAAACTACCGTCCTTCGGCACCGATTGCATAACGTAACATGCGGCGCCGTCAAGCGTTTCCTCGCGGAGGATAGTATGCGTATCGAGCGCAACTTCCCTATCCATCATGGTCATATCGTCGTAGGAAAAATCAGAGCCCATGAAACTGCCGCCGCTTTCCGACGAGGCGATACGCCGCACTTTTCCCAGTGAAGGCAAGAAAATCCACTGGTCGCTTTTTCCCGCAGCGTTGTCCATCGTAAGAAAGCGCGTCCCCTTCACCGTAGCAGGGCTCTGAAATACCATGACCGCTCTGCTATTTCCATTAGCATCATCCTTCGCGTACTGGTCCATGGTTCGTTCCGTGGTGCTGCCTTTTTTAGCAGTACTCACCATGCGTGAACGACTCGATAAGGTCTGCACCTGATTACGATCTTTCACCTTTTGCATGACACCCACCGTATCTTGGGCGAAAACCGATCCTGCGCACAACGCAGCCGACAAAACAAATAATGTAAATCTTTTCATTTTAATCTCCTATAAAAAAATATTTTTTACACATCTCGATAAAGAATTTTAATCACAGAGGACACAGAGTTCACAGAGCTTCTTGTCTTTTTATTCCTCCGTGTCCGCCGTGCCCTCTGTGATTATTTTTCTTAAACTTTCTTTCCATAAATAAACTTTGGCTTCACCGTAGCGAGCAGCACAGGAATCACCGTAAGGCTCGCGACGGCTGTAAGCCCCATTGATATACCGATAAGACCGCCTAACTGCCGCATAATGCCAATCTGCGAAATCGCGAGCACGCTTATCCCTAACCCAACCGATAGCGCGTTAATCAGTATCGCCTTCCCCGCGCCGTAAAAAGTCCGGTTAAGATAATCGCCGCCTGCGGCATATTCACGTTTGAACGCATCGATAAAATGAATCGTGTAATCAACGCCTATCCCCACCGTAAGGCTCGATATAAGCGCGGTCGCCATGTTGATGGGAATCTGCATAAAACCCATGATCGCGAAGTTACCAAGTATAGTAATCACTAAAGGCAACGTCGCGATAAGACCTGCGGCAATAGACTTGTAAGAAATCGCCACTATCAACAGAATAATAATTATCGACATAAGCATCGAGCTGATTTGCGAGCGCGTCACAAGCTGCGAAATCGCCCCCTCCTGCGTCGGTCCCCCGCCAACAACAACACGAACATTTTTGGGAAAGTTCGCCGCCACATACGCGTTCACCTGTCTCATAACATTCTGCGCGTCATGCTGCCAATTGCTGCTAATAAGAATCATCGTCTCGATAGCCGTCGGCTCCAGCGGGTCGTTAGACATACTGTTATCATTCTGTCCTCCAATCAACACCAGATAATTAGCGACAAGCTGCGCCAACTCTTCTTTCGTCTGCTTCCCGTAACGCGCAGGCTCCGCCGGTATTTCGTAGTAAGCATATCCCTCATAATTTGACATGCGCTCTAGTTCGCGCACAAGTTCATTCGCACTCATCGTCGCGTGTTTTCCGGCGGCGGTAGTGAGCATCGCAAACAAGACGGGACTATCCGCTTGCGAGGGGGGCGTTGCGGGGGGCTTGCCCCCCGCTGAGGGGGGTAGCGTATAAACGTTTTGCGTAGCAAAACTTTCGGAGCGAGGGGGGATACTTCCCCCCACATTATCTTCAAAGCTTCCAAACCCAAACTCATCATCACCGTAGTTGGTTACTACCGCCAGTCCTTCCGGCGACTCGTTCACGTTGAACATCTGATTCATTCGCTTAATCGTATCGGTAAAACCGGTAACTCGCGTAACCGTGGGGACCCGCTCAAGAAGATGCGCGGCAAGCCCGTCGATGGCGTTTAATACATCCGGGTGAAGCAGCGTTTGCGTGTCGTCCGCTTCCACCGACATAATAAGCTGAGCAGACCCGCCAAAGTGATCGCGTATAAAATTAACAGAGCGCTTCACCTCCGATTCATCATTGAACATCTCTACCATCGAATTGTCAACAAAAACATTCGTCGTCCCTACAATCGAAACGAGAATAACTAATACCGTTATCACCAGCACAAGCGTTTTCTTTCCCGCGATGACGCTCAAAATATTTGAAAGCCCGTTACCAAAATCGAAATAGATTTTTTTCTCTCGTTCTTTACGTTTCGCCGCTCTTTGCTGTGCAAGACGAACAGACCGGGGCGCACGGATAAGGAGTATCGCCGGAATGAGCGTTATCGCGATGATAAACGCCGTAACAACACCGAAAGCGGCGAAAATCCCAAAGTCGCGTATCGCGTTAAGCGGCGCGAGAGCAAACGAGATAAAGCCCGCAAACGTAGTAAGAGCGGCAAGGGCTACGGGCTTCAGCAGTTTGCTCACGAGCGCCAAAAGATGAGCGCGGTGTTCGCAGATGGTAAAAGTTTTATTGTCTACCTCGTCTTTATAATGTGATATAATATGAATACCGTACGCGCTTCCCACGGCGATAAGGATGATAGGGAGTATCATGCAGAGCATCGTTAAGTGGATGCCTAAAAACGGCATAGCGCCGATTGCCCATATAGTTGCGATAATCACCGTTAAAATAGGTAATGCCACATAACTAAAACGCCGCAGCGATATAACCAGGACGCCAAGCAGCACCACGATAACAAGCGGCAAGAGCACCCGCATATCAGTCATTGACGCTTCGGTCATCGTCGCCGTTACGACAGGCTGCCCTCCCGGATAGACCGTCGCGGCGCCGGCAAACATTTCTTTTGCCATGTCGCGCACCTGCCGCAGCACCGCGACCACTTCCGGCTCGCCTGACTCATCCCCCGAAGCATTGATCGTAATCATAACCTGCGTGGCAGATAAATCTTCCGACACGAGCGAACCCTGATACATATCCCACGATGCGATGCGGTGTTTTAGTTCCGCAATCTCTTCCGGCGTGCCTGAAAAATCATCGCCCACCAAATCGGTAACGATGATACTCTCGCTGTCGGACGTGATGTACATGGTTGACATGAGCGAATTCGTGTCTTTAACAAGCTCAATCTCTTCTACCGCATCGGTAAACTCCCGGATGCGTGAAAGAAATTCGCCGTCAAACACCGTGCCGTAAGGGCGCTCAAGCCCAATCAGAAGCATAAGATTATCGCCATATTCGGCTTCAAGGTGCTTGGCTATGACCCGCGCCGGATTATCGTCCGGCAGCATCGCGTTTATGTTGTTGTCCATGCGCGCCTTAGGAAGCTGCAGCGCGAAAAACACTGTTAAGACGGCAATCACGCCGACTATCACCCAAGGGTGCTTAAATAACTTTTCCAATATAAAACTCCTTATCAAATTAATATCATCCAACAACTGTCGGATATTTATAGACAATAATACCATGACAATTTTTGAAGTCAACAACAGATATTGCTATTCTGTCGGAAATTGGTGATTTTTTTTGTTTTTTTTACACTTGACGCGATACAACAACTGTTGTATGATTGTAACGAGGGAAGCATTGATTAAATCGAAGATAAGCGCGAATTACGCGAATGTACACTAATTTTATTGACACACCTATGGTTATTCGCGTTAATTTGCGTTCATTCGTGGTTGAATTCTTTGTATTTTTTATTCAGTGCTTTCCAAGGAGTGATCTTATGAAAAAACAGCAGGAAATATGCGACGCTACTCGGAAAAACTTTATAGACGCCTTTTGTGCGCTCTATAAAAAGTCCGCCCCCGACAAAAAGATAACGGTGCAAGAGTTATCGAAGAAAGCGGGCTACAATCGCTGCACTTTTTATCAGTATTTTAATGATGTCGATGACATTTTAACGTCCCTTGAAGACATGGTAATATCGTATACTTGTGAGCACATGGCAGCGCTCATCAAACACAGCGATTTTGCTGATATGTTTATTGAATCATTCGTAGCAATGCAAACTGAATCGAAAATGGCGACCTACATCAAAGTACTGTTAGGTACTTCCAATAGCGCGAAATTTGCTCTGCGGCTCAAGGCGGCTTTGCTGCCTGTTTTTATGGAGCGCTTTAATGTCCAGAAAACCGACATCAAGTCGATATATGTTCTTGAATTTTACCTATCAGGAATTATCTCAATCGGCAACCGCTGGCTGCAAAACGGACGTGAGATTGACACAGAGGAACTCGGCAGCTTGATACGCGGACTCCTCACGAAAGGAGTGTTGCATACCTTGAAAAAAAAATAACCAGTTTCATAATGCCGGCGATGGCAGAAACCGCCTGTTTGACAACGCGAGCCCCGTGACATACATTGAGCGTCTAGGGTATTATTAATATTGTTTTAGGAGGGTAATAGTTATGTCAAAAGGCACGGAAGTAAGTAAAACAGAGAGCGGGGCTTGTGGCGGTCTAAGCCTTGCCTTTAGTGAGAAAAAGGCGTCCGAGGATAAAGCCTTTACCACAGAGTGCGCGGCAAGGAGCATGACAGGAGCGCGGGCGCGTAGCGTTCGTGCCCTGTCCGA
>JAITNZ010000102.1 GCA_031290205.1 Spirochaetaceae bacterium | reverse complement strand
AGGGCGTTTATCCAGCGGCATTCGTAGAGGCGTGGCGCAGGTTACACTAACACCAAGCGATGTTGCAGGTTCACCTTTAGGTGAGCCTGTGCGCCGCAACGCCCCGCTGGGGGGGCGAGTTGCCCCCCCAGACCCCTCGTTAGCAATTTAGGTATCACTTTAGAATTTACCCCGAAAAATAAATTGCACCCAGCGCCGAAAGTTCCCCCCCCAACACATCACCGGTTCGCGTGCGAAAGTGGGCGGGGCTTTTCGACGCGCCGGCTGGGTGGCGGGGAAGCTGGCTAACAGCAAAGAATTCTAAAGTTTAGTGTCATGGGCGCCGATACTTTTAAGGGATGCTAAACCATGTCATATCATAAATTTAATGCGCCGCATCTGGTTAAGAACAACAAGCCCGATGCAAAACCAACGTTCAATTGGACGCCGCGTTTCTACGCATATATTGGAGTCGGTATACTCGGACTCCTTACCGTAATTTTTACGCTTTCTATTTCGGCGTCCCTCTATGGAATGCCGGAAATCAACAGTCCGCTCGGTGATTTTTTTGCCGACTCTTATGGGATACTTTCTTTTTTTATACCCGCATATTTTATTTGTGCGGCACTCATTTTGTTGGACACCGCATTCCTTCCGCGCAGATTCTTTTTGCTCAACAGTATGATATTTCCGTTTTTTACACTGGCAGTGAGTTTTTCATTTATGCGTGATTTCGATTATTATGCGCAACAGATGATGTTCCTTGATATAATCGGGAAAAATGGGTTCAGCTTCATTACCGTCGCTTTTACCAGCCTCGAATGTTTTGTGATTTTTTCGCTTGCCTCGCTGTTCTTTCCCCTCGTCGCGGCACGAAAAGCGTCTGCGCCTAAAACACGTTTTCAGGACAATACTAATAGCAATTCGACCGCATCAAATACCAATCAGGTTAAGATTCTGCGTATCCCCTTGTATCAAGCAGCCAGCCCCCCCCAAAAAAAAGAGGAGGACCAAGTAAGAAATTTTAGCAGTGAGGATATTGAACTTGAAGAGCCGCCTTTGTTGAATTCAAGCCTCGATACGCTTGACTTAAAATTATCAGTTTTACGAAACGATATAGGTTCGATGGATGTCGAAGTTGAAAAACTCGACGAGAATATTAAAATACTGCATTCAGAACTGGATGATATGACCGCACATGATGCTGTCGAAGACTTACTGGGACTAGAAGAACTCGAAGAACTTGCGGAACTGGACGAAATAGAAGAACTCGACGAAATAGAAGATGCCGAGATAATCGAGCCGTTTGAAACCGTAGAACAGCCCGATATTGAATGTGTCATAGATGAAGCGGAGGCGCTTGCCGCTACGAAAACTGAAGAAGCATTACGAAAGCAACAAAAAGTTAGCATTAAAAAAAAAAATCAAGAGATAAAACGTCCCGATAGATATAGCATCCCCGTTGATGAGGTGCTTACCGAGTATGCCGATAATCAGTATTGGGTTATTGATGATGTAACAAGGCAGTCGGCGCGGGCGCTTACCGAAACACTCAATGAATTTAATATACAGGCTGAGGTTACCGGCATTCGCAAGGGTCCGGTGATTACCAGCTTTGAAATCCTGCCCTCGCCGGGGGTAAAGCTCTCTAAAATTGTTAATCTACAGGATAATATAGCGCTGCGTCTTGCGGCGGAATCGGTTCGTATCGTCGCCCCCATTCCGGGGAAACATGCCGTTGGTATCGAAATCCCCAATAAAAAAAGAAATATTGTTTCGTTCCGCGAGATTATCGAAGGTGAATTGCAAAAAAAAGACGGCAAGAAAGCGGGGATTCCCGTCGTGTTAGGAAAGAACATCACAGGCGAGGCAGTTACCGTCGACCTTGCGACGATGCCCCACCTCTTGATAGCGGGCTCAACCGGCTCGGGCAAATCAGTCTGTGTGAATACGCTTATCCTCTCGATACTCTATCAGTGCACTCCTGCTCAGTGTAAATTAATTTTAATCGACCCCAAGATCGTAGAATTAAAACTATATAATGATATAGGGCACCTCCTTACTCCTGTTATCACCGAACCGAAGCGGGCGTTTCAAGCATTACAGTACTGTATATACGAAATGGAACGACGCTATGCCTGCCTCGATAGCGTCGGGGTGCGCGATATAAAAACATATAACAAGCGGATAAAAGAGCGGAGCATCGCCGCAGAGCATATACCCTATATCGTAATCGTCATCGATGAGTTCGCCGACTTGATGGCAACAACAGGGAAGGAGCTTGAATCGACCGTCGCCCGTCTTGCCGCAATGAGCCGCGCCGTCGGCATTCACCTCGTGCTTGCTACCCAACGTCCTTCAATCGATGTTATCACCGGTTTGATAAAATCAAATATACCCAGCCGTATCGCGTTCATGGTCGCCAGCATGATGGATAGCCGCATCATCATCGATACCGTCGGCGCCGAAAAATTATTGGGTAAGGGCGATATGCTCTACTCCGGCGTAAGCGACCCGTTCCCCATCCGTTTGCAGGGCGCGTTCGTTTCAGAAGAAGAGGTCGAGCGCGTCGTCGAACAAGTCCGCCAATTCGGCGAGCCCGATTACATTGATGAAGAAATCTTCTTCGATGAGGAAGAGGATTCATCGCAATTATCATTCGAGGAAGGCGACGACCCGCTCTACGATAAGGCGCTGGAAGTTATCGTGCAGCAGGGCAAGGCAAGCGCAAGCTATTTACAGCGCCGCTTAAAAATAGGCTACAACCGAGCCGCCCGCCTTGTCGAAGAGATGGAACACAGAGGGGTCGTAGGACCCGCCCAGGGCTCCCGCCCGAGGGAATTAATGCGCGCCGTATAAAGGCGCCTCGGGGCGCCTCGGGCACTTTTATGCCTCGCTTTTTGTTAGAGAAGGGCGATTTTTACGCAGGGGGGCACCCTCAGGCGGATTAAAGCGCCGCGCATATCCTTGCCATAAGTTAAGGTACAGGGGGCGAAGTAAAAAATGATAGAACGACTCAGGATTACAACGAAATTATGCGCTATAGCAGGCGCGGTTTTCTTTTCGATGGCGCTCAGTTCCTGCTTTGGCGGCGGCGAAGGGCATTACTCAGGACAGGGGGCGCTTTCGATAGCGACGTGGAACCTGCAAGCGCTATTCGACGAAAGGGACGACGGCTGGGAATACGAGGAATACCGTGACGGGGCAGGATGGACGGGCGAAAAATACACGGCGCGCCTCAATCATATAGCGGCGGCAATCGGCGAAATCGGCGAAAATCCCCCCGACATTATCGCCCTTATCGAAGTTGAAAATCGGGGAATACTCGAAAAACTCAGCACCGAAAATTTAAGCGGGCAGGGCTACAAGCATTGTTTTTTCGCAGGAAACACCGGATATTCGCTGGGTATCGGCGTCCTTAGCAAATATCCGTTTGTAAGAGCAATCGCCCATTCAATCAATGTAAACGGCACAATCATCCCCCGCCCGATTATGGAAATCGCGTTGCAGCCGAATGACGGGAATCTTGTGCTGTTTGTCTGCCACTGGAAATCAAAATTGGGTGGTGATGAACAGACCGAAATCATCCGCCGTGAAGCAGTGCGGGTAATACTCCGCAGACAAGCTGAAATACAGCGGGAAACGCCGGACATCGCCATTGCGATTTTAGGCGACCTTAACGAAAATTACGATGAATTTTATCGGAGGAGCGGTGGACAGGTTTGCGCCCTGATGCCGGACGACCCCGAAGCAGCCAGCCTCGCAGGCTACAGCCCTGTTGAAACTGATAACGAAGACGAAACCAAAACGCAAGGACTCGTGAATGTTCAGGATTTTTTAATCCTTAGCACTGAAAAGCCGCCTTACTCGTCATTCTTTGCCGGAGCTCGCGGCACATTCTATTCCCCCTGGGAAAACGAGTTAAAAAACGGCTCCTACTATTATTCAGGAGTATGGGAAACAATCGACCACTTCCTGCTTAACGAGAATTTTTTTACTGAGGATGGCTGGCACTTCAAAAATTGTTATGTGATAGACTGCGAACCCTTTATCAATTCCAAAGGCGAACCGAACAGATACAATCCCCGCACCGGCTCCGGACTGAGCGACCACTTGCCACTCTTGCTCACGCTGCTAAAGACGAATTCCTAACAGCACCCGCCGTGCCACGAGGCGCCACGGGGCGCCGCAGGGCGCCGCAGGCACTTTCATGCTTGCCTCATAGAATATTGCTCATTCGTGGTTAAATTACGAAAAATATTTTACGCCGCCCTCGAAAAGCTTTTGGTGTTTATTGCCGGGAATATTTTTGTATAAAAAGTTTCCCGCCCGTTCGCTGTGCGCCATCTTGCCGAGCACCCGCCCGTCCGCGCTCGAGAGCGCCTCTATCGCGCCGATACTCCCATTCGGATTATAAGGCAGGTTCATCGCAGGCTTCCCCTCTAAATCGACATATTGGCAGGCTATCTGCCCAGCAGCCGCAAGCTGTTTCACCAGCCCCTCACTTGCGACAAGACGCCCCTCACCATGGCTCACGGGTATCGTATGCACCGCCCCCAACTCTTCGCAGAGGAACCAGGGGCTTAACGTAGAGCAGACCTTTGTATTAACCATTGCACTCTGGTGCCGCCCAAGCGTATTGAACGTGAGGGTGGGGAAGTTTTCGTCAATGTCGCTGATTTTTCCGAATGGGACGAGCCCCAGTTTTACGAGCGCCTGAAACCCGTTGCATATACCGAGTATCAAGCCGTCCCGCTTTTCGAGCAATGCCATAATCGCCTCCGAGACGGCGCTTCCCCGCAAGAATGCCGTGATGAGTTTCGCGCTCCCGTCCGGCTCGTCCCCCCCTGAAAATCCGCCGGGGAGGACCAGCATAGGACATTCGTTAATTTTTTGTGCTAATAGTTTTGCGCTCTCTGCCGTCTGCGCCGAAGTTAAATTTTGTATCACAAAGATTTCAGGCTCCGCCCCCGCCCGCTTCAACGCCCGCGCCGTATCGGACTCGCAGTTAGTTCCCGGAAATACCGGTATCAACGCCCGCGGCTTAGTGCCTTTGTTAATCCGGACAGGTAACATTATTTTACCGTCATTCGTTGTAGTCGCGCCGCGCGGGGTGATATGTATTGGGTCCTTAAATTTGCGCTGCTCTTGCAGCGTCCCTTGCGCGGCTTCATCAGTCATACTGTGGTATGGCATGAACGATTCATATTTGCTCTCATATATGTTTTGCAGCGACTCCATATCAATCTTATCGTTTATATCAAAATTATCACCATCGACGCCAAAATCAAGCATATACTCATCTATAGTGTGTCCAATTTTAATCATGCTGATATTTTTTGTATCAGATATAAGCTCTATACCCTCAGGCACTTCGCAGACAAAACTCCCGAAGGCAGGCTCAAAATATGCATCGCGGTGAAGAGCGCCATGCCCCCTAAAACCAATGCGGTTCCCCAAACACATTTTTACAATCGCTTCGGCAAGCCCAAACCGTTCAAGCGACCACACCGAAATAATATTTTTCCTCTCAATCTGTTCTTCGATATAATCAAATAGTTGTGTCATATTCTTACTATCATTGATGTGGTATGTATTCCGTTCGTGCGCTTGGAAGGCTGCAAAATCCTGCGGCGCAGCCTCAGCAGGAAACCTGCTTAGGCTGTTAGGACTACGGACGCCCTTTGCAAGGGCTGAATGCGCCTGAGGCGCTAAATATACCGACGAGCCCGCGCGCTTAAATTCGCCGCTCGTAATACTTTGAACATTCCCCACGCCGACGGCAAACGAGATAAGCGTCGGGGGCACATCGAGTTTTTCAAACGAGCCTGACATCGAATCCTTCCCGCCTATCGCCGCGCAGCCCAAATCAAGCTGAGCTTGCAGCGCGCCGAGCAATGCCGAAAATGGCAAAGCCCAGCGGCGCGGGTTTTTTCCCAATCGTGCAAAGTATTCCTGAAAACTCAACACGATGCTGCTTCGCTTAAAGCCCGCCCCCACTAATTTTGCGATGCTGCTTAACACGGCGGTGTAGGCGCCTGTATACGGGTCTGCCTCGCTTATAAAAGGGTCAAAGCCAAACGCCATGCCGCTGCACGTTTCCGTTTCGCCTTCTTCAAGCGGAATCTTCGCGCACATCACCTGCGCGGGCGTCAGCTGGCGCTTCCCCCCAAACGGCGCAAGCACGGTGCCCCCCCCAATCGTCGAATCAAAGCGCTCACAGAGCCCCTTCTTTGAACAAAAATTAATATCGCCGGCAAGCGCGAAGAATCTTTCGCACAGTGTTTTTTGTTTTTTTTCCTTTTTTTCCTTTTTTTCCTCAGGGGGGGGGGAGGTATCGCGCCCTACTTTTACCGAAGCGTGTTTTTCCACCCCGTTGGAGTTTAAAAACTCGCGCGCGAGGTCGACGATCGTCTTGCCGCGCCACTTCATTGTTAAGCGTTTGTCCGCGCTTACTTCCGCGACAACGTGCGCCTCGATATTTTCGTTTGCGGCTAACGTTATGAATTGCGCGGCAGCCTCGCTTTCTACGACGACCGCCATCCGCTCCTGACTTTCGCTGATAGCAAGTTCCGTGCCGTCCAGCCCCTCATACTTTTTCGGGACGGCATCCAGATTGATGGATAAGCCATCGGCAAGCTCGCCAATGGCGACTGCGACGCCGCCCGCACCGAAATCATTGCAGCGTTTTATCAGGCGCGCCGCGCACGGGTTGCGAAAGAGGCGTTGCAATTTCCGCTCGACAGGCGCGTTACCCTTCTGCACTTCCGCGCCGCAGGTTTCAAGGCTCTCCGCCTTATGCGCCTTCGAGGAACCGGTCGCGCCGCCGCAGCCGTCGCGCCCCGTGCGCCCCCCCAGCAGGATAACAAGGTCGCCGGGGGCAGGGGGTTCGCGCCGCACATTTTTTGTTGGCACCGCTCCTAGCACGGCGCCGACTTCCATACGTTTTGCGATATAGCGCGGGTGATAGAATTCGTGGACAAGAGACGTCGCTAATCCTATTTGGTTCCCATAACTCGAATAACCCTGCGCCGCGCCGGACACAATTTTCCGCTGGGGAAGTTTCCCGGGAAGCGTCTCGGATAAGGGGGCAAGCGGATTCCCCGCGCCCGTTACCCGCATAGCCTGATACACATACGCCCTACCCGACAGCGGGTCCCTGATAGCGCCGCCAATGCAGGTAGCCGCGCCGCCAAAGGGTTCTATCTCTGTCGGGTGGTTATGGGTTTCATTCTTAAATAACAAGAGCCAATCTTCGTTCACCCCATCGGTATCAACTTTTATTTTTATCGAACAGGCATTCACCTCTTCGCTTATATCCCAGTTCTGTAGTTTGCCCTCCGCCTTAAGCGCCTTCGCACCGATGGTAGCTATATCCATAAGACAGATTTTTTTTTCTATACCGAGTTTTGCCCGTAAATCAAGATAGGTGTTGTATGTTTTTTGGACAGCATCATCGTCAATTTCGATTTTTTCGAGGATGGTGCCAAAAGTGGTGTGCCTGCAATGATCACTCCAATAGGTGTCTATCACTCTTATTTCGGTGAGTGTCGGCTCGCGCCCTTCACCCCTAAAATATTGTTGACAGAATGCTATATCATCGCTATCCATCGCAAGCGCATAGTCGTCAATAAACTGTGATAACGCGGCTTCGGACATCGCGGTAAACCCTTCGAGCACCGGTATATCCGGCGGCGAAGGATACTCCGGCTTTAAGCTTGTTTTTTCGCGCAGGTCTGCGCGCCTCGCTTCAACAGGATTTATCAAATATTTTTCTATACGCTTTTTTTCTTCATCGCTTAACGCGCCTTCAAACAAATAGAGTTTCGCGCTTGCGACAACGGGGCGCATCTTTTGGGTGATCAACTCGATACACTGCGCCGCCGAATCGGAGCGCTGGTCGAACTGTCCAGGGAGGTATTCAACGGCGCATACAAAATCCGCCTGCGGTAATGCAAACATAACGGTATCAACAACCGGTTCGCTAAACACCGTTTTAACGCAATAACGAAACAGCCCCTCATCAATCCCTTCGACATCATAACGCTGAACGATACGAAGCCGTGTTAGCGACGAAAGCCCAAGGAGGTTTCGCAACTCTTCTTCCAGCTGCCCCGCCTCAACGGCAAATTCTTTTTTCTTTTCGACATACACTCGGTGGACGTTCATTTTTTTCTATACTTCCTTGGTTATGAAGAATTCCGTTTGTGTCAATTCGCGGATAAATACTTCTGAGGCGGAAACACGCATCGTAATTGACGAGCTGGCGGCTGTCTGCCAAGCGCTAGGGATAGAAGCGGAAATGCGCGGAATGGAGCGTAGCGGAATGAGCACATTGGAGCGGATAGCCCGACCCTGAGCGGAGCGAAGGGTAGCGCCCAAATATTCGTATTTATTCGTGTGCTCGTGGTTCAAGCTCTTCATGGCGGCATTAATTCCTAAAGCTGTGCAGCGGGGCAGGGATGTGCCCGCCGCGGGCGATGAATACGCTGCTTCCCGCGCTGTGTACCGGTAGTATCGGCGCGCCGCCGAGGAGTCCGCCGAACTCTGCCCAGTCGCCGGCTTGCTTGCCGGGCACGGGGATAAGGCGGGCGGCGGTGGTTTTGTTGTTCACCATGCCGATTGCCATCTCGTCGGCGATTATCGCCGAGATGGTGTCGGCGCTCGTGTCGCCGGGGAGGGCGACCATGTCGAGCCCGACGGAGCAGACGCAGGTCATCGCCTCGAGTTTGTCGAGGCTGAGGGTGCCGGCGCGGATGGCGGCGATCATCCCTTCGTCTTCCGACACGGGGATGAATGCGCCTGAAAAACCGCCGACTCGGGTCGATGCCATGATGCCGCCTTTTTTGACCATGTCGGTGAGCATGGCGAGCGCGGCGGTCGAGCCGTGTGTGCCCGCCGATTCCAGCCCCATCTCTTCGAGGATGCGGGCGACGGAATCGCCGACTGCGGGAGTCGGCGCCAGCGACAGGTCGAGTATGCCGAAGGGGACGCCGATCCGTTTTGCCGCTTCCTTGCCGACGAGCTGCCCCATGCGGGTTATCTTGAACGCCGTCTTTTTAATTGTGTCGGCAAGCTCGCTGAAGTTCATCCCCTTGCAGTGTTCAAGCGCCGCCTTGATAGCCCCCGGACCGGAGACGCCGACATTGAGGCAGCTTTCCGCCTCGCCAATGCCGTGAAACGCCCCCGCCATGAACGGATTGTCCTCGGGCGCGTTGCAGAAGACGACGAGCTTCGCGCAGCCAAGCGCATCCTTCGCCGCCGTTTTCGCCGCCGTTTCCTTGATGATATTCCCCATCAAGCGGACGGCATCCATGTTGATGCCGCTCTTCGTGCTTGCCACATTCACCGAGGAGCACACCCGCTCGGTGGTGGAGAGCGCTTCGGGAATCGACGCGATAAGTTTTCTGTCACTATCGGTAAAACCCTTTTGGACAAGCGCCGAAAAGCCGCCGACAAAGTCTATTCCTAACTCGTGCGCCGCTTCGTCAAGCACCTGCGCGTAGGGGGTGTAATCCGCATCAGAGGAGGCTGCCGCCACGAGCGCGATGGGGGTAACGGCTATCCGCTTATTGATGATGGGGATGCCGTATTCAAGTTCTATATCGCGCCCTGTTTCGACAAGTTTTCCCGCAACGCGATATATTTTATCTTTTATTTTTTTGCGCGCTTCCCCCCCTGAAGAGGAGGCGCAGTCGAGCAGCGATATACCCATCGTGATTGCCCTTATATCAAGTTTGTAGCGCAGAAACATATCGATTGTTTCGGTAATTTCTTTAGGGGTGAACAACATTATAATTATATCCTATGCATGGCGGTAAATACATCTTCATGCCATATACTCATGGAAACATGCATCGTGCTGCCGAGCTCGGATAATTCAGCCTTCAGTGTTTCTAAGGGCTGCGTGCTTTCCGTCAGGTCGACCATCATCATCATAACAAAATAACCGGATAGTATCGATTGATTAACGTCCTCAATGTTCACTTTGCGTTCGGCAAGAAACCCGCTCACCTTTGAAATTATTCCGACGCTATCGTTCCCGACGACCGTTACTATCGCTTTTGACGAGGCATTATTATTCATTCTCTTTACTTTCCTCAATGCTTACTTTTCTTTTTTTTATATGATGTTCCTTAAAGAACATTTCCAGCACGGTTAAAAAAAGTACGATGATAAGCGGACCGAGTATCAGCCCGTTGACGCCGAACAACACCAGCCCGCCCATTATCGCAAAGAAGATAACAAGCGGGTGGAGTTTTAAGCGGTCTTTGAGGAGGAAGGGGCGGATAAAATTATCCAAGAGCGAGATGCACACCGCCGCGATGAGCGTGAGGAGGACGCCCCCAACTATATCGCCGCTTAATATACGGGCGGCGCCGACGGGTATCCAGACGAGCGCACCGCCGAGCATCGGTATAAAGACGCAGACAAAGGTTAAGCAGGCAAAGACCAGCGCACCGTTTACCTTGAATATGCTGAATATGATAAAGGCAAGCGCCGCCTGAATCAGCGCGACCGTTAAATAGCCCAGTATCAAGCCCCGCGTTATCTCCTTAAACTTTCTGGCAAGCGCTATCGTATATTTATTTCTAATCGGTATTACGCTTTTGACCAATGACGAAAGGTAGGGCGCGTCAAGGTAGAAGAAAAACAAACAGAAAACCACCAGCGCCAAACCGAGTAAAAAAACCGCCGCATCACGCAAGACCACGCCAGAAAACTTAAATGCGTTGAACACGTTATCTTCGATAAATACAATCAGTTTGCCGTTAATATCAAGCGAAGCAAACGCAACTCTGCCGTCTGTCGCGTCAAAAACAAAATTAGAAAGGGATGTGTATGCGGTATTGATTGCCTCTCTATTTTCCAAAATATATGTTTTGATACTTTTGAAAACCTGAATTCCCTGAATATACAACTGGCTTACCACGATAGCAAGCGGCACAAATACAATCAACACCGAAGCAAGCGCAAAAAATCCGGCAAGTATCGTTCGTAAAAATTTCCCCGCTTTAGTTTCAAGATTTATTTTCGAAACAATTTTTTCGTAAAGCGGGTCGATGACTACATAGAGGAGTATCGACCAGAGCAGAACCGTAAAGAACGGCGCGAAGAGGCGGCACACCAACAGAAAGAGCGTTACAAGCAACGCGCCGAGAACAACATTTTGTATAAACCTGCCCGATATATTCGGTTTATTTTTTTCCATCATTCCAGAAAAGTCTAGCCGATATCCGGATTGCTGTCAATACCCCGGATTGCCCCGGGTGCACTTCCAAATTCGTGGTAAATCAGGTAGGCGCTATGGAAATCTCCAGTATAAGGAGGGGGAAGTCTCCCCCTACGCGCCGCAAAATTGCGTCGCTACCCCCTC
>JAITNZ010000096.1 GCA_031290205.1 Spirochaetaceae bacterium | reverse complement strand
GCGGACTTACTCCACTCGTCATTCTCGACCCACAGCCCGCTTGAGCTGACATTCGACGAAGACCAGCGGGGGAAGCGCCTGTACTTCGCGGTGCGTTGGGAAAACGGCACGGTCAAGAAAGGTCCGTGGAGCGATATTTACAACGCCATCATTCCGTAGGGAATCAGTGACAAGGGGGATTAGGGACTTTTTTAATGCCTTCATCCCCCCTAAATAACGGGGTTACCAGAAGACTTTTTACCCGCCGCCGAGAAGCGGAGGGAGAAAGGGCGTCCATTGGACGTTGCGTATATAAGGATAGGAGTGTATGAAAAAAGTGTTCGTAGTGGGGGCGTTAGCGGTGATTGTTATCGCCGCCAGTGGGGTGATAAGCGCCTGCGCAAGCGGGCATGCGGCAGCCCCACCACCCGAATGGGTTTCTGATATGCGGGCCGTCTATCCAGACCATGAATATATAGCCCAACAGGGTATAGGCAAAACACGGAAGGACGCGGAACTGAACGGACTGTCAGCTATCTCCCAATATTTTGAAACCCAAATCAGCACCGAAATAATCGGGCATGACTCATGGGCGACAGAAAACGGTGTTACGACCGCCGTAGAGCAGTTTAGTCAGGACATTACCGTGCAGTCTCAAACCAGCCTGATTGCGGTGCGTTACGCCGATGACCCGTGGTATAACGGCGCCGCCAAAGAATGGCACACCGTCGCCTATATCAACTGCAACGAAGCCTGGACACTTTACGAACCGCAGGTAAAAAAAGTTTCAGCCCCCTTTCTTGCCCTGTATAACGCCGCTGATGCCGAGATAGACCCCTTCACCCGCGCCTTGCGTTTCAGCGCTGCCGCTCCCTATGTCTTAAACGAGGGATACAGCGTCATGCGGAACTTTGGCCAGATTTTGAACCCGTCAAAGGCGCAGGCCGCATTCGCCGCGTCTGATGCCGCCCGTGCGTTACTACCCGAAAAGATCACCACAGCGCGGCAACAGGCAACCGTTTATATCGACTGCGAAAAAGATTATAGCGGCCTGCTTTACAACGCCGCAGTCTCCGTGTTGTCGGAGGAAGGCTTCCCGGTGGAAAGCGACCCCGACGCCGCCTCCTGTGTCTGCGCCATAACGGTAGACGAAGGAGAGCAGGCAGGTGAAAACAGCGTCTTTTTTTACCCCGCGCTGAACGGCACGATAACAGGCGAAACAGGCGCGGTATTTTCATTCAGCGCGAAAACGGCGCGGCAGGGGGCACTAGACCCTGACCTGGCAAAAAGACGGGCTTACACCGCGCTGGCCGCCGCATTGAAAGAATCGTTTGTCGAAGGCTTAAACAAAAAACGCTCGTCATTTGAGCAAAAATAAAGGAAAAGGAAACCAAAATGGGTAAAAAACTGATTTTTACAATCGTATTATTCTTTGTCTGCGCCGCCCTCTCGTTTGCGTTCGGCAAAAAAGAAGCTGGCGGCAGCAAACAACCCGCTTCGTCAAGCACAAGCGCACAACCGGATGTCCAAGCGGACAGTAGCAAACGCCCCGCTTCATCAAGTATACAACCAGATGCTGGCTCCGCGTATTTTTCCGGTTCGGGAGGCAGCGGCAAGACCATTGCCGTACTCGTGCCGGAAAGCAAAGGACTCGCCGATAGCGAAGGCTATTTGCTAAACCTTGTGCAGGGCGTACTCATAGGCGATTTCACGAAGCTATCGGCGATAAAAGTCATTGATAGGCAGAATGTCTTAAAGCTGATGGCCGAGGGCGAAAACGATACGATTGCCGAGGACAACAACATTATCAAAGCCGGAGAACTCCGTGGAGCGGACTACTTCATGATGGGCTCGCTCCAAAAAACCAGTTCAAGCTTTATGCTGCGGATATATGTAAACGAAGCGGCTACTGGTGATACAATGGCTGACACTACAGTGATGTGTACGGCATCGGAAATCGAGGACTTCTCCGCCGTCAGAAAAGTATCCAAAGAGCTGCTCGAAAGGTTGGGAGTAGAGTTGACGGATGCCGGAAAAAAGCAACTCGGCACGGTTGTAAGCGATAGTGACATTGACGCGGAAATCTCCCTGTCACGCGGTCTTGCCGCCGAACGGCAGGGGGGAGGCGGTATCATAAATGTTGCCGCGAGAAACTATTTTTTTCACGCGCAAGATTACGAACAAACAGCGCAGGAAGCGTCAATGCGATTGAAGGAAATGGACACGCAAGCAAACAGCGCAGATTTAGGAACCGCCATAATGTACGATGATGCTTTGAATAAAGCATGGCAGATTACCCTTAACGATTATGAGAATTTCTATATGAATCATCCGCCTTTTGATTTGTACTACACAAAACCGAATGGAGAAATTACAAAGTACGCGGATATAAAAACCGGCGCACCTGCCAAATTTTCGCTGAATTTTTCTGTAGGTCTGCGCTCGAATAAAGATTCGATAAAAATTATGGAAAGTGTTTTGCAAGAAATCAATACCAAATTGAACGCAACAAAAATGCGGGAAAAATGGGGCTTTAGCGACTGGCCGCGCACATTGACCTTATTCGGCGGACCTCAGACCATCCACTACGACATTGAAGCAGTTGTAGAAAACGCGCAACAGCAGCAGTTGTACATAGGCAGATTTACGCTGGACGCGGGATTGAACCTGGAAAATAACAAAATAGGTGCGGATAGTATGCAGGAACAAGGCATAGCCACGCCGGAAATTACACTAGAAGAAGGAGTTGATTTAGAGGGTTTGAGAATCAGAATTTTGCGCGTGAACGGAATTGATGCGGAAATCGCCGGACGCGATGGAATTATCAAAATTGTCCAGGTTGATACAATGCCGAAGGCAGAAGGGGCATCGCATTTTTCCACGGCGCTTGCCCAAGAAGAAGAGAGACGGCAAAAGGCGCTTGCGCAGGAAGAAGAGAGAAAGAAAAAAGAAAAAGAGAGACTACAAAAAGCAGAAGCGATGAAAACGTCGCGGCTTTATTCACGCTGGGGCGCTTATCTTGGCGGAGGGCCTTATTTAGAAGGCGGCGCCGGATTTGTAGATTTTGGATTTGAAGGTGGGTACGGATTATTCGATTTTGAATTGGGTGCTAGTATGCTGTTGGGAATACATGATAAAGACAATCCGGATAAATACGGAAACGTCTCTAGTCCTGGATTTAATATCGGAGCAGGCGTATCGTTTTTCGGGGAAGAGTGGCTTTTGGTTCTGGGCGGCGGGTTTATATTTCACAGTATAAGCGGCTCCATCGAATCAGATGAGACTTCAACAAGTTCTGATTCCGATGATTCGGAGTATGAAACCCTAGATTCCGTTACCGTGCCTTATTTGCAGGTCAGATTTGATTGGCTCATTTTCCGAATTGGATACCGGCTTAATTTTTATCCTGCGGAAACATATATTCGCTTTTTTGATGCGGACAGTGCAAGGAAATTCGGTGAGTCCAAAATGCTGGACAGCCTTTTCTTTGGATTAGTGTACTTATTTTAATAATATGGATGGAGGAATTTTATGAAAACTAAGAAAAGAGTAATTCTCTTAGTATCGGCATTGTTGTTGTTACTCTCCGGTTGCGGGCTTATGTATGAGGGCGTAGGCGCGGGGGAAAAAGTAACCTACAAAAATTCAGAGGACAGCGGTAATAATGTTCCCGTTGCATCAACTTTTGCCACGTTAATTGTAAGAAATGAATTAACGGCAACAACGGTTAGACAGGTTGGTTTATCCAGTACAGGTCCTGGTGATACTCCCACATCAAAGTTCAGCAAAAAGGATCTGAATATTTCCTACGGCCAGGAAGTAACGTATACCAATATACCAACAGGGACTTTTTATTTTTATGGTGCCGATACCAATACCACAAGCGGAGGCGTGTATATCTCGTCAACATCGCATCTGTTTGAAGCAGGCAAAACTGTAAAAGTAACACTTACCGGCTATCAGCTTAATCGTACAAGTGCAAGTTATGAGGATGTCAGTGCTTCTTCAGGAGGTTCAGCAACAGTGTCAGCGCCGACTGGAGTGAAGGCGGTCGCATTGTCATCAAGCAAGATACAGGTTTCATGGAATGCCGTATCGGGCGCGATAGGGTATGGTGTTTATGCTAATGATACCGCGACAGGGGAATATGGCGAGCTTGGATTCACTTACGAAACAACATGTACAGTTTCCGAAATCTATCCATCACAAACAGTCTACTTTAAAGTAACAGCGATGGATGAGGACGGGATGGAAAGCGAAAAATCGGCTTACGCCTATGCCACAACGCCGTCCTACTAAGCTATTTGGTTGTGTGTAGGGACACGGCATGCCGTGCCCCTACCGCGCGAAATACACCGCCCGCTATCGGGTTCCCGCCCGACCCGTGAGTTTTTACTCATGACAGGACTTTGCTAGAATTTTTTACTTTTTTGTAAAAAACAATCGGGATATGCCCGTTTGAAAAAATAAACCGGCGGGTTCACGCAAGGAGATGAAATTATGTTTTTGAATGACGCGCCGCCACGCA
>JAITNZ010000090.1 GCA_031290205.1 Spirochaetaceae bacterium | reverse complement strand
CCTAAAGGTGAACCTGCAACATCGCTTGGTGTTAGTGTAACCTGCGCCACGCCTCTACGAATGCCGCTGGATAAACGCCCTACGGGCGCGGCGGCTGGGCGGGGCGGCGCCCCGCAGAGGGCGCACAGGCTCACCTAAAGGTGAGCCTGCATTGTCGCATAGTGTTAGGGTGTCCTGCGCCACGCCATGAACGATTAACCGCAACAACGCCCTTGCGGGCGCGGCGGATGGGCGGGGTAGCGACGCAATTTTGCGGCGCGTAGGGGGAGACTTCCCCCCGCCTCACTGCTGAAGTTAATCATCATTGTCCCCCTCGGTATCCGCTTGGGCGAAGGCGGCGACTTGCTGTTCGTAGGGCATTACCTGTTGGGCTTCGGCTTCGAGGCGGCGGCGGATGAGGATCTCCTTCATCTGGAGGTCGAGGTCTTCGGTGCCTTCGAAGAGTTTTACGTCTTGATAGCGCTTCATGCCGGTGCCCGCCGGTATCGGATGCCCGATGATGATGTTCTCTTTCAGTCCGCGCAGGGTGTCTGTCGAGCCGGCTATCGCCGCGTTGGTGAGGACGCGGGTGGTCTCCTGGAAGGATGCCGCCGAGAGGAAGCTGTCGATGTTCAGCGATGCTTTCGTTATCCCCTGGAAGACGGGGCGCCCTACGGCGGGGTGTCCGCCCTCGTCGACGACGCGGTCGTTTTCTTCGTGAAAGCGGTATTTGTCGACCATCTGCCCGAAGATGAAGCAGGTGTCGCCGACTGCGGCAATTTCGACTTTGCGCATCATCTGCCGGATGATGACGCCGATATGTTTGTCGTTTATTGTTACGCCTTGCAGCCGGTAGACTTTCTGTATTTCGTCCATAAGATAGCGCTGGAGCTTGCTCTCGCCTAAGATGTGGAGGATGTCGTGCGGGCTTGCCGCGCCTTCGCAGAGGAATTCGCCTGCTTCGACGGTGTCGCCGTCGCGGACGAGGAGGCGCCTGTTCACAGGTATAAGGTGCTCGAAATCTTCGGTGTGGTCGCCCTGAATGATGATTTTCCGCTTGCCTTTGCTGATGCCCTTAAACGTTACTTTGCCCGAAATCTTTGCCAGAACTGCGGGGATTTTGGGCTTGCGCGCCTCGAAAAGCTCGCTCACGCGGGGAAGCCCTGAGGTAATATCCAGCGCCTTCGCCGACTCCTTGAGGGTTTTTGCGACCGAGCGCCCCGCCTGAATCTTTTCGCCTTCATCAACCTGAATGTATGCGCCAGAGGGCAGCGGGTAGGAAACCAGCTCGTTGCCGTCCTCGTCGGCAATGATGATGCGCGGCTGTTTGCTCTCAAGCTGAAACTCGGTAATCCGCTTTTCAACATTGCCGGTATCTTCATCGATTTCTTCTTTGAGGGTGGAGCCTTCGATAATATCCTTGAAGCGGACGATACCGGACGCTTCGGCGATAATCGGGTCGCTGAACGGGTCGAAGGTCGCCAGCGCCTTATCCGCCGGCACCACGTCCCCCTGCTTCACCATGAATTCAGACCCATTGCGAATCTCAATCTTCTGGTCCTGCCCGATAAGGTAGAGCGTCTCGTCGCGCACCATCGCGAACGCATTTTCCGCCGCCAGCGTCTCTTTCGCGCCGTGTTTGATGACGGGAATCCCCTTCGCCACCCGCTTGCCGTCTTCAACAAGCAACTCGTCGCCTTTTTCAATCTTATATTCCTTCATCACTTTGTTGATAAGCGCCTGCCCCTTACGGGTGAAGAGGCGGTGCCCGTTTTTCAGCATGACATGAGCGCCGGTAATATCGCGCACATAGACGGGGAATTTGAGTGAGGTTCGGTTTTCCTCGCTGATTTTTGTCGCCGCGCCGCCGATATGGAAGGTGCGCATCGTAAGCTGGGTGCCGGGCTGCCCGATTGACTGCGCGGCAATCGTGCCGACCGCTTCGCCGATTTCGACGCGGCGGTTTGTGGCGAGGTTGCGCCCGTAACAGCGTTTGCAAACGCCGAGTTTTGCCTCGCAGGTAAGGACGGTGCGGACCATCACCGACTCGATGCCGGCAAGTTCGATGTCCTTGGCGATTTTTTCGCTGATCTCTTCGTTGATGTCTATGAGCAGTTCGCCGGTTATCGGGTGCCTCACCTGTTGCTGGGTATAGCGCCCGACGATGCGCTCCCAGAGCGGCTCGGTGATTTCTTCGCCGTCCTTGATTGCCGAGTAGGCGGTGCCGTTAATCGTGCCGCAATCCTCCTCGTTGACGACCATATCCTGCGCGATGTCGACGAGGCGGCGGGTCAGGTAGCCCGCTTCGGCGGTTTTGAGCGCGGTATCGGCAAGCCCTTTGCGCGCGCCGTTTGTCGAGATAAAAAATTCGATGACGGAAAGCCCCTCCTTAAAGTTCGAGCGTATCGGCAATTCGATAATATCGCCCGAAGGGCGCGCCATGAGTCCGCGCATACCGGCAAGCTGGCGTATCTGGTTTTTACTGCCGCGCGCGCCGGAGTTTGCCATCATATAGATTGAGTTAAAGCCGTCGTCGGAGGCTTCGAGGGTCTTCATCATGATGCCGGTAAGGTCTTCGTTGGTTTTATTCCACACATCGACGACGCGGTCGTAGCGCTCCTGCGCGGTGATATGCCCCTGCCGCCACTGTTTTTCAATCGAATCGACCTCTTTGTTCGCCCCGTCTATCATCGCCGGTTTTTCCTTCGGCACAATTATATCGTCGATGCCGATGGTCGCGCCGAAAACCGTCGCATACTTGTAGCCGGTCGCCTTGATCGCGTCGAGCATAGTCACCGTCGTCCACGAGCCCTTTTCGGCAAAAACATGCTCGATGAGGGCGCGAATCTCCTTGTCCTTCAGCTCATAGTTGAGGTAGGGAATGTCCGCCGGCAACTGCTCGTTGAAGACGAGGCGCCCGGCGGTCGTTTCGATATAGCCTTCCTTGTCCGGTTTGACCGCGTGCCCGATCTTGTCCCAGACGATTTTCTTATTCGGCTTTGCCTTTATCAGCGCCTCCCAGTGGAGGAGCTGCGTGCGCTCGGCATTCCGCGATTCGACGGCGAGGAGTATCTCGTTCATCGAGCTATAGCGCGGCAGCCAGCCGGCGGGCGCATTGGGGTCGTTGAGGTGGGGGCGCGGCGCGTTCGGGCGGGCGCGGGTAAGGAAGTTGATACCCAGAACCATATCCTGCGAGGGGAACACGATAGTCTGCCCGTTTGCCGGATTGAGGAGGTTCCGCGCCGAGAGCATCAGCGTCCAGCATTCCATCTGCGCCTCTTGCGTGAGGGGCACATGCACCGCCATCTGGTCGCCGTCAAAGTCGGCGTTAAACGCATGGCAGACCAGCGGGTGCAGCTTAATGGACTTGCCTTCGACCAGCACGGGCTCAAACGCCTGAATACCCAGCCGATGGAGCGTCGGCGCGCGGTTGAGCAGCACGGGATGTTCCTTGACAACATCGTCGAGCACGGCAAAAACCTCAGCCTTCTCCTGCTCGACATACATTTTTGCCTTTTTGATATTCCCCGCTTCGCCATTGGCGACGAGTTTTTTCATGATGAAGGGCTTGAAGAGCTCGATCGCCATCTTTGTCGGCAGCCCGCACTGCCAGATTTTTAACTCAGGTCCCACCGTGATGACGCTGCGCCCGGAATAATCGACGCGCTTGCCCAGCAGATTCTGGCGGAAACGCCCCTGTTTGCCCTTCAGCATATCGGAAATCGACTTGAGCGGGCGGTTCGAGGCGCCCTTCACCACGCGTTTTTTCTTGGAATTGTCGAAGAGCGCGTCCACCGCCTCCTGCAACATTCGTTTTTCGTTGCGAATGATGATGTCAGGCGCGTTCAGCCCGATAAGCCGCTTTAAGCGGTTGTTCCGGTTAATGATGCGGCGGTAGAGGTCGTTCAAATCTGATGTGGCAAAGCGCCCGCCGTCAAGCTGCACCATCGGGCGGAGCTCCGGCGGAATCACGGGAATCACGTCGAGTATCATCCATTCGGGCTTATTCGTCGAATTACGGAAATTCTCGACAATTTCGATGCGTTTTAAGAGCCGTTTATCGCTTTTCGCTCCTTTTTCGATCATCTTTTCGCGCAGTTCGGCGGCAATCGCGTCAAGGTCGATATTCTGAAGGAGGATGCGCACCGCCTCCGCGCCCATACCGGCGCTAAAGTTCCCGCCGAAGCGCTCTTGGGCATCATACCACTCGTCTTCGGTGAGCAGCTGCATCTTTTTGAGGTCGGTATCGCCCGGCTCAATGACGATATATTTTTCGTAGTAGAGAATCGAGCGCAACTGATTCATCGGCAGGTCGAGGAGCAGCCCCATACGGCTGGGCACCGAGCGGTAATACCAGATATGCGAAACGGGCGCGGCAAGCTCGATATGCCCCATACGCTCGCGGCGCACCTTAAAATGCGTTACTTCGACGCCGCAGCGGTCGCAGATTACCCCTTTATAGCGGATTGACTTAAACTTCCCGCAGTAACATTCCCATTCTTTCGTCGTGCCAAAAATACGCTCGCAGAAGAGCCCGTCCTTTTCTGGCCTCAGCGTCCGGTAATTGATCGTCTCCGGCTTCTTCACTTCGCCATAAGACCACGCCCTGACCATTTCGGGCGAGGCTAACTTAATCATAATTGAGTCAAAATCCTGAATATCGCGCATTATTGCTCCTTAGCATTTGTCGGTGAGATTTCTTGAGTTCCCTTGTGTTCCATAGATTGTTTTTTCATTATATGATAAATGTCATTTTCTATCAAGCCCCCTTCAGCAAGTCGGGTGCACTTCCAAATTCGGGGTAAATCAGCCGGCACTATGGTAGTAATCCAGTAGAGTAGGGGGAAGTCTCCCCCTACGGGCGCACTGCGTTGCGCCCTACCCCGCCCAATAATAGCACCCGATGGGGTGTTGTTGCGGTTAATCGTTCATGGCGTGGCGCAGGACAAGTAAATTTTACGCCCCAAATGCAGGTTCACCTTTAGGTGAACCTGTGCGCCCTCTGCGGGGCGCCGCAACGCCCAGCCGCCGCGCCCGATAGGGCGTTTATCCAGCGGCATTCGTAGAGGCGTGGCGCAGGTTACACTAACACCAAGCGATGTTGCAGGTTCACCTTTAGGTGAGCCTGTGCGCCGCAACGCCCCGCTGGGGGGGCGATGTGCCCCCCCAGACCCCCCGTTAGCAATATCGGAATCTCTTTAGAATTTACCCCGAAAAATAAATTGCACCCCCGCCTGTGGCGGCGCAGGGCGGCGCAAGTCCGGGAGCTGTTGAAGGTCTATGAAAAAGGAGTGAAAAATGGCTATATTAAAAGAACGGTATTGTCCTGCGGAGGCGCACATTGTCTAGGAAAATCGAAGGTTTGGGAGTGGGAAATAGGTGGAATGCGATACTCGGCAGTAAAAGCGCCGCGCGGCATGTATTTACCAACAGAGATCTTATCGCGCTGATAATCCCGCTCGTTATCGAACAGCTCCTCGTCATCACGCTCGGTCTGTCCGATATTATCATGGTTGCTCAATTAGGTGAGGAATCCGTCTCGGCGGTTTCGCTGGGCGACAGCATCAATGTGCTGATAAGCGGTTTGTTCAATGCGTTAGCGACTGGAGGCGCGGTTGTCTGCGCGCATTATTTCGGCAGCAAGAACCGGGAGATGATTTCGCTTACCGCAAAACAACTTGTTTATGCAACCTTTGGGTTGTCGCTTGTTATCACCATTGCAGGGGTGAGTTTCCAGCGTCAGTTGTTGCATTTAATTTTTGGCGCCGTTGACGCGCGTGTAATGACCGATGCCAATACTTATTTTTTTTACTCACTACTCAGTTATCCGCTTATAGCATTGTATAGCGCCGCCGCCGCGCTGTTTCGCGCACAGGGCAATTCCCGCGTATCAATGTTCGCCTCGCTGTTGGTGAACATCCTCAATATCGGGGGCAATGCATTTTGTATCTATGGTTTGAGGATGGGCGTCGAAGGCGTCGCCATCCCCACGTTCTTTGCGCGGGGAATCGCCGCAGTGTTGTTAGTTGTGCTGCTCTATCAAGCGCGTCCCTATCGGGGGAAACCGCCTGTTGATATAAAGGGCATCCTCAAAGTCCGCCTGAACTTCCGCATCATCAAAAATATATTGGGCATCGGGATACCCAACGGCATTGAAAACAGCGTCTTTCAAATCGGTAAGATACTCGTGCTTACTTTGATAGCCGGATTCGGCACCAGCGCGGTTGCCGCAAACGCCGCTGCCGCAACATTGGTAAACTTCAACTGTCTTCCCGGCATCGCGATGAGTCTGGCAT
This sequence comes from Spirochaetaceae bacterium, assembly GCA_031290205.1. Taxonomy (GTDB): domain Bacteria; phylum Spirochaetota; class Spirochaetia; order Treponematales; family Breznakiellaceae; genus JAITXS01. The sequence goes on along the minus strand of JAITNZ010000090.1, from coordinate 5,506 downwards.
TGATCACCGTTATCGGGCAGGCGCTCGGCACAGGCAATACGGAGGAAGCGGTATACCTTAATCGTAAACTGATGATCATAACCTATATCGTGATGACCGCGTTGAATATACCATTGGTGTTTACGGTAAAATATCAACTTGCCGTGTTTAATCTTAGACCTGAAACAACGGAGCTCGCGATGATGATGTATCTTGTTCATAACATCAGCTCGATACTGATTTGGCCCATCTCCTTTGTGCTGCCCGCTTCGCTACGTGCCGCGAACGACGCGAAGTTTACGATGATTGTTTCGTTTGCATCAATGTGGATAATGCGTGTCGGGCTCTCTTACATTTTCGCTCGTTACACTGAGTGGGGAGCGCTCTCAATATGGATAGCGATGATATGCGACTGGATAGTGCGCTCAATCGCGTTCAGCATCCGCTGGAAACACGGCAAATGGAAAGTGCACAGCAATTTTAGCTAAGGAGCCGCCGATACCGCCCACACCGCGTGAGCGGTGCAAATTTAGAGACCAAAAGCATATATCCCCGCGCGGCGCGACTAGAAAGCGTGATGGCAAGATAGGGTTACCTGACGCTATTATTGGGCATTGTTGCGGTTAATCGTTCATGGCGTGGCGGGAGAAATCTTCAATACCCCGTGGCTTGCCGCGGGGATTTTTTATTTCACTGCGAGCGCAGCCTCAATTTTATCGCGCGAAGAAGCTTGCAATAGGCGCCACCCGCTCCGTTTTAATCGGTTCGTAACCGTTAAGACTGGTGTTGTTGCTGTAGAAACGGGTGTTTCTACCCCCACAGCCCTAACGGAAGTGCCACTGGGTGGTGGGCGGTCCGAGTTTATCAACGAATATTTCTCCGCTTTTGAGCCATGTTTCGCCATAGCGCGAGAATGATATATCGCTGGTAATCTTGTAGTCGTATGAAACGCCGACCCGTTGCGAGTTTACAAATGATATTGAAAGGATATCACCCGACACCGATGCGCGGAAATCACCCAAGTTGCTGCCATATTCATCTTGAAAACTGCCGTATCCTATCATCCCGTTGATAACAAGATATATGCTGTATCGTGAACCCCACAGGCTGTAGACGCCGGATTTTAGGTATCCTTCGGTATGCGAAGTAGCGGGCGGTCCGCTTTCCGAAAACCGCAGCCCCTGGTCGGGGTTGGTAATCGACCCTACTGACGGCGCGGGCTGTTTCGCTGACGGCAAACGGGTGCTACCGACTTTTACCCAGTGTTCGCCATTGCCGTCAAACGATGAATCGTTTATCAGCTTGTAAACCCAGGTTTTCCCCCGATACTGTTGCGGTCCGCTACCGAATGTAAAAGCGATATTGACCTCGTTTACCGTTACCGTTGCGTTGCACAAATATTTATCGTTGTAATAAACAGTTGCCAGACCGCCCTTACCGAATACGGAAACGGACATCGTATAGACGCTGCCGTTACATGCGTAGAAACCAGGCTGCAACGCTTGTGCAAACACCGAAAGAGGGAAGAGAAAAAGAAAAATAACAAGTGATTTTTTCATACAATTACTCCTATAAAAAAAATTAATTAAAAAATATTTATCAGCCTTGCCGCAATTCAGCTTTTATCTCTGAAGTGGGGCGGGCGAATATTTCGATATCTTCTTTGCCGGCATCTATCATCGAGCATTTTCCTTCAAAAATGACCCCGTCGGCTATGCGGAGCCTTCCCGCCGCCAGATCGCCACGAATCTCCGCACCGCTGCAGAGGTCGATTTTGTCGGAGGCACGCACAGGCGCGCGGACCGTGCCGTATACGGTCAAACTCGTTACGCTGATCAAATCAGCCTGAACGGCAGCGCCCTTATCAATTATCAGCTCGCCGCTTTCCGCCTGTATCGTGCCGGAAAAATTCCCCCGTATGCAGAGCATCTCCTTGAACCGGAGCACACCTTTGAACGTCGTCGTATCGCTTAATGTTACGATAGGCTGCGCGCTCTTCTTCAGTTTGGTTTCTTCCATCATGCCGTGCATTTCTTCCTCATTTTATTTTCAACTTCGGGACGTTCAAGAACGCTCAGCCCTATTTCTTGCCCCTTGATTTTAGCGCCTTCCTCATATGCCACGTCAATACTCTTTTGCAGTATCTTTATTTCGTCGAGTGCGGCAAAAATCTTTTCCTTGTCATCACAAACCGCATTGCGGCACGCGCCGTCCAGCGCGTTTATCAATTCCTTCAGCCGCCCGTTTATCTCGAGACCGACTTTTTCAGCAAGTAGCAACCGTTCCTGCCGCAACGCAATCTGAAGAAAAAGTTCCCGCTTGCGAAGCGCGGAACGTATCCTCGATAGCAAAACCGAGAAATTAAACGGCTTTGCGATAAAATCCTCCGCGCCAAGTTCGTAGGCTTCAACTTTTTCTTTAACATTATCCATATCAGAAAGCAAAATCACCGGAATCCCCGATAATTTTGCATCATTTTTGATCGTTTTTAATATTTCCCAGCCCGATACTTCGGGTAAAATCGTGTTGATAAGCACTAAATCAATTTTTTCGCGCTTGATGATTTTGAGCAGAAGCGTCCCCTCATCCGCCCTTTCAACCGCAAAACCAAGCTTTGACAGCATCAATTCAAGGAATTCAAGATTCAGCTCTTCGTTTTCCGCAATAAGTATTTTTTTTCTCTCGGTCATAATCGATGCTTCTCCTCCTTACTATAAAAAAGCTACCAAGTTCTATCCCCCCGTCCCCTTACCCGAACGGAAGGCATAAAGCGTCTGTGACGCCCCCGTCCTCTTACAGAACGGAAGGCATAGAGTGTCCCCGACACCGCATTATAGTATAAATGATTCCAAGTATCAAGCCGAGTGCTGCGAGCCCCGCGCAAACAAGCGGCAGCATATCCCCCAGCCGCGTATACAGCGTTCGGCTCGATATGAGCGGCGCCTCGACGGATATAGCCGTCTCGATGAACGGCTCAGCCTCCGCGATAATTTTTCCGTTAGGGTCTATCGCGCAGGTCTGTCCCGAAGTCGTCGCCCGTACAAGTGAGCGCCTGTTTTCAATGGCACGGAACACCGCCATGCCAAGATGCTGGTTTTGACCGGGAAGGCTGTGCGACCAGGAATCATTCGACATATTGACGATGAGCCGCGCGCCCCCTAGCACAAATTCACGCGAAATCGACCCGAAGCTGTCTTCAAAACATATCGGCGTCGAAAATTGAAGCCCGTTCACCTCGAAAACATAGGGGGTTTGCCCCTCGTCCCAAAAATGAGTTACTTGTTTTTCCATAAAACGGTAAATTTCCGGGAAGGCGCCGCCATAAGGAAAGTATTCGCTGAACGGGACGAGCTTCATCTTGTAATAATGCTGAGGCGAAAGTTCCCCGTCCGCAAAGAGCAAGGCGGCGTTATAATGAGCCAGCCGCTCGCTGCCGTCAATGTCCGTTACGAAATGCCCCTCGTCATTGCCAATGATAAACGGCACCGACTGAGCGCTAAGATACGCTTCCGCATCGAGGACGAGGGCTGTCGATTCAGCATTCACCCTATGCCGCTTATGATAGTTGAAACTGGGCACAAAAGCCGTTTCCGACCAAACCACAAGCTCAGGCGGCGGCACCTCGCTAAGGACAAGGTCGGAAAGCCGCCGTAATACATCGAGTTCAAGCCTGAATTCACGGACATCCGACTTCCATGGGTCGGAATTCACCTGAACTAGCGCGACTTTGATTTTTTCACTCTCGCTATAATCAAGCTTGGAAGCGGACCCATAGACGAGCGCCGCGCACAGGACGACAAACCAGATTAACAGGGGGCGAAATTGAAGAAAAAAACGAAGGGGAAAGTTTTTTTGCTTTTTCTGTCCCTTTGATTCAGAATACAAAGGAGTTTTTTCGTGTGGTTTGTGTGGTTCGTGGTTAAATTTCGTTTTGTGAACCGCACAGTTTATTATTGAAGCGATGAACGCTTGCGGAAAAATCATCAAGAGAGAGACTGCCCAGACGCCGCCTATATCGGCAATTTTTACGAGGGGGAGCAACGTCCATTGCGAGTAGCCCGAAATCCCGTAAGGGTATCCGAAAAAACCGAGCGTTCGCGCATATTCAAAGGCAACCCAGAGCAGAGTTTGCACGAGATACCCATGCCGGGGAAGAAGCAGCGCGCTGAGTTTGAGCACAAGGGAAAAGGCGGCATAGTAGAGCGCGAAGAGGCACACGAGCAAAATCGCAGCGGAAAAATGAAACGACGCAAGCCAGTAATTGAAGAGAAACATGGAAAGCGCACCGTAAAGAGCGCCCCAGAACGGGCATACCCGCGCCTTCGTGCGGTAAATAAGCAAAAAAAGCGGAATGTACGCCGCCCAGAGCGCCAGGGGGAAGCCTTTTTCTATAATTATATTGGGAAAAGCAAGCGAGAAAAGCGCCGCCGCCACGAGAACAGATATAAAATTGACCATACACTCTTTTGTTTTCACGGCACATTCGCTTCCTCAGGGCAACTTGTAGACGGCTCCACCGGTAAGTTCCAGACGGAAAGCCGTAATTCATGCCCTGGTCTAAAGGCAACAACACGGTGGGCGGAGGCACAAACGGTCTCGCCGGTGCGCGGATTGCGGGCTGCTTTCCTGCCCTTCCGCACCCTCAACTCGAACGTACCGATACCGCGCAACTCGACAAGCTTGCCGGCAGCGAGAGAATCTTTTATCTCCGCAAAAACCATATCAAAAACCGACCTGACATCACGCCGTCTCATCCCCGATTTTTGATAAATCGCGTTAAGAATATCGGCTTTTGTCGATTTTTCACCGTGCATACACCCTCTTTTCCGCGCTATTGTGCCGCTTGTAGGGTATTAAAGAGCTTCTGCATTCTCGATTTTTTGCGCGAAGCCGCGTTTCGTTTCACGATTCCTTTCCTCGCAGCCGTATCTATGCGTTTTACCATGTCCTTAAGCGCCAGAGCAGCGCCCTCCGGTTCCTTTTTCTGAACCAGAACAGTAACCTTTTTCGCACTCGTCCGCAACGCTGTTTTTACCGATTTGTTTCGGATACGCCGTTCTTCACTCTGCCTGTGCCTTTTTTCCGCCGAGCTTTGTTTTTTCGCCATCAACAATCCTCCATGCCTTTAAGCTATTTGAAATCCGAGGGTCTACGTTCTATCCTCTTGCATTTTTCACATTCCGCCTGATTCTTGACCTTCCCGTTTTCGAAAAGAGTCTTCATCTTTACTTCGCCCCCGCAGGAGCAGAAGAATTTCTGGGTCGTACTCGAAGTACGCGCATTCTTACTAACCGCAGCCATATTTTCTCCTCAGCCGATCCATCGGCTTATTTGTATTTTGTATTTATACTATAGAGATACAACAATGTCAATGCCCCTTCAGCAACTCGGGTGCACTTCCAAATTCTGGGTAAATCAGGTAGGCGCTATGGAAATCTCCAGTATAAGGAGGGGGGAAGTCTCCCCCTACGCGCCGCAAAATTGCGTCGCTACCCCCTCTGGGGGGGGCCGCCCCCCAACGCCCCGG